>JAQBOT010000438.1 GCA_028287885.1 Pedobacter sp. | reverse complement strand
ACTTATGTTTTACAAGGTTGTTTTTAGAAAATAGTTGACTAAAATCAAAAATATGGTATGTAATTGTTATGTTTTTATTTTTTGCGTAAGAAAAAGCCTGTTTTTTATGCGGTAAAATCCATGTTTATACCTTTTTGACCGCATTACTCCTCTAAAAGAGCTAAACGGAATGTAGTTTGCTAATGTTTATCAGAAACACAGGCTTATTTTAATGTTTAATGTTAAAAATTGTTAAAAAAAGCTTGTGTATTTTGTACACTAATATAAATGACGTATATTTGTTATAACAAAACGAAGAAGTAGTAGAGATTTGAAGTTATAATTTCCTGGACAAAGCAAGTTCGAAGCACGCAAGTTGCTTAAGGAAACTTAAAGAAAAACCCGTTCATACAGGTTTATATTTGGTTAGAATAGGGTTGTGTCTGGATGGAACACCCTTTCTTTTTTAAAACTAATACTTTTTTTTGAATTCCAAACATTCAAACTGTTTTTTTATATAATTAATTAAGTGGGCAACACTTTATTTACTCAACCTAACTAAGCGGATCAATAATTTCTCTTCCATCGCTGAGGGCTTGTTTTTGCAGGTCGATGAAGATATTTACATCATTTACGGTTTTATCCTTGAAATGTCATTAAACAAATATTATATAGTGTACTTTGTACACTAACAGAAAACTGTGTATATTTGAATATAATTAACTCAAGCGAATCTAAACCATTCACTTGATTTCAAATTGATAGTTGTACTCCCGCAGAATTTTAGACACTGTCTATAATTTAAGGGATTTAAGAAAAACCCGTTCATACAGGTTTATATTTGGTTAGAAAAGGGATGTGTCTGGATGGAACACCCCTTTCTTTAATTATAGCCAATTCTATCCGAGCTTGGGATAAAATCCTAAAGCAGCCCCACCCTTTAAATTTCAAGTAACGCCGCTATTTCTACCTTTTCAGATTATCCACCATTTACGCATTTGACTGTTTGAGTTCATGGAATGAAGGCTCTAGAATGTATTTGCTTGAATATAAATTAAAATTCCTTGCCTAAATACTGGCAATTCTGCAGGAAATTGCGAAATTCAAATATGAAGGAAATCGTTAACCTAGATACCTGGGTAAGAAAAGATCATTTTAACTTTTTTAATGCCTTCGAAGAACCATTTTTCGGCGTTACGGTTGATATAGATTGTTCTCGTGGTTACCAGGTTGCAAAAGAAAAAAAGGTATCCTTTTTCCTGCTCTATTTACACAAATCCCTTGTTGCTGTTAATAATATAGAAGCATTTAGGCTCAGGATTGTAAATTCTGAAATTTGGAAGTATGACCAGGTAAATGCGGCTGCAACAATTAACCGGACAAATGGAACATTTGGGTTTGGTTACATGGATTATCATGCAGACTTTGATGTATTCAAGTCCGGTGCCGCATTAGAAATTCAGAAAGTTCAAGAGAACACCGGACTCGTGCCCTCATCGGCGGGAGAGAATGTCATCCACTACTCCGCACTTCCATGGCTAAATTTTACATCATTGTCACACGCTAGGAAGTTCTCCTTTAAAGATACTTGCCCGAAAATATCTTTTGGAAAGTTACATGACAAGGGCGCAAAGAAGTTAATGATGCCGGTTTCCATCCATGCAAACCATGCGCTGATGGACGGCTATCATGTCGGCTTGTTTGTTGACCAATTCCAATCCTTAATGAATGAAGAATATTAATAGATTTAAGCACATATGAAATTACTAAAGATCGCAACTGTCCAGTTTGAAAATAGGAGTGGTGATAAAGAATACAACTTATCTGTCATTGGCTCATTGAGTAAGCAAGCCTCAGAACAAGGCGCCGATGTCATCTCCTTTCATGAATGCTCCATAACGGGCTATACTTTCGCTAGAAAGCTCAGTCGTGATCAAATGCTGGAGCTCGCTGAAGAGTTACCAAACGGTCCCAGTATTATAAAGCTTAGAGAATATGCTGAGCAGTTTGATATCGTCATCCTTGCGGGATTGTTTGAAAAAGATGCAGATGGAAATATGTACAAGGCTTACGTCTGTGTTGATAAAACTGGTATGATTGCCCGGCATAGAAAGCTGCATCCCTTTATCAATCCTAATTTACTTCCTGGCGACAAGTATACGATATTTGAGATTGGAGGCTGGAAATGCGGAATACTAATCTGTTATGACAACAACATTATTGAAAACGTGCGTGCAACCAAGCTCCTTGGCGCTGATATCATTTTCATGCCTCACGTTACCATGTGTACGCCAAGTACACGTCCTGGTGCAGGCTTTGTAGACGCTGAACTATGGAAAGATAAAGAAGCGAATGCGCTAGTGCTTAGGCAAGAGTTTGACAGCTTAAAAGGGAAGGCCTGGCTTATGAAATGGCTTCCATCAAGAGCCTATGATAATGCAGTGTATGTGGTGTTTTCGAATCCAATCGGCATGGACGATGATCAGCTAAAGAATGGTTGCTCGATGATCATTGATCCATTTGGTGATGTAACTGCTGAATGTAGATCTTTAACAAATGAATTTGCAATTGCAGAAATCACGGCAGAAAAACTAACTGCTGCTGGTGGTTTCCGCTATTTGGAAGCTAGGCGACCAGATCTGTACAGAGAGATAATCGGCATGGAACATGAGGGCAAGCAAAAAGTAGTTTGGCTTCAAAATCCGGAGGACTGACACAGAGGATTCCAGAGAATGAGACAAAGTTTTCCGCGACTGAGACCGAGTCCAATTTCATTTAAGCCGGCTTAAGTAAAAGAGAATAATTGTCCTAAAGCCGTTATGAACTAAAATACTTCTCGTAAACACTCATAATTTTGTCAACATACCTACTTACGTAAGGTGTACCCCCATCAAAAAACACCAGTTCTCTAAAATTGATTGCAGGATCATTGATGTTTTTTGTCATTTGGTCAAGCTCCTTGTAGAATGCCTCCAACTTGTTTTCTTCTTCAGCGTTTTCCATAATTCAATTGATTTTTTGTTTAAAATACGATTTTCCCCAACATACGCCTTGTAATGTTGAAAACTAGATTGATATAATTGTCAGTGTTTCAGACAAGTACGGCTTATCGTATTCAGACGCAATTTAATCAAATAGATGAATTACCGTCGTTGTCCATGCTACGAAGCGTTTTATGGGCTAATCAATTTACATAAACGTCAGCCTTTAAATCACTAAAATAACTTTTGTCTATTTCGAACTTTCAAGCGGATTGCCCTTTTGCATCTGATTTGGTGTTCCTTTATCTGAATCCTTGATAAATCGAATGGCATAGATGATCAATACGATAACACATATCAGCAGTAAGATTTGAAGTAGACGATTTTTCATAAGGTAAACAGGCTATTGATCCCGACAATAAGTACGCCAACACAGTCTGTTCTAAAAAGAAAATGCAGCAAACAATTAAGTTGCTGCATTTCACTTGGCTGCATTAAAGAAGCCTTAAGAACCGGATATACCTTTTGATCTTAGTTATTTGTAACTAAAGAATTGTATAACAACTCATCACCAGATATTGGCCAGATGTACTTTGGATCTGTAGTTGGTACTGCAGGTACTGTTCCTTTTGCTGGAATATTCTGTAAAGTGCGCATTAGATCTATATTGCGTAAACCTTCACCTAGAAATTCAATATTCCTTTCTTGCAAAATAGCGGATACTAGATTTGTTCCTGTGGCAAAGCCTGCTACTGTAAATACGGTTGAAGCGTCTGAACGTCCACGCACTGCATTTAATAGAGCTATAGCCTGTGGGTCAACGCCGCTAACACGTGCACGTGCTTCAGCAAGGTTTAACAAGACTTCTGAGTAACGCATCACTGGAGCAAAGTCTGGAAATGGGTTTGGAGAACTAAACTTCGATAGGTAAGTCCTTGTTCCGTTTACAAACAGCAAGCCTGCACGTCGTGCATCCGTAGCCTTCCAGTTTGGATCGCTGATCACGCCAGCTGGATTGAGATAGAACTCTGAAAGTCCAGGCGTACTTGCGTTCTGGTAGAAGTAGTAAGCCAATGCATTTTGGCCGCCAGGTGTTTCCGTTGTCGAGTTAAATGGCAATGAAAATATAGACTCGGTGGTTGTATACGGGGCCCTAAATACAGTGACAATGTTTGGCTGTAGAGCGAACGTAACACCACCAGTAGCCGAACCTCCGGCAGAGGAGAAAGGGGCAGTAGGACTTACAATCTTATTTGCTTCCGTAATTACTTCAGCGTATTTACCCATGCTCAGGTAAACCCTTGTCTTCAAAGCGATGATTGTATTTCGGTGTGCACGGGTTACGTTTGCTAGTTGTGCTGTGTATGTTGCAGGAGCAGTGGTTTCCGCTTCATTCAAGTCTTTCAAAATCTGTGCGTAAACCTCTGCAACGGTACTCCTTGCAATGCTAAAGTCTTGGAAAGATGCTAATCCGGTAAGCCTAAGCGGTACACCAGGTTTAGCGCCGTTACCATCAGCATAAGGGCGCGCATACATCTGTAGCAAACAATAGTAGGAGAGCGCCCTTACGAATTTCGCTTCTGCCATGTATTGTACCCCAGCTGCATCGCCTACAACGGCTGTTCCTGTTGACTGCATACCGTCAATGAACAGGTTTGCATCGTTTATAGCGCGATATGCCTGTGCCCAAAGGTTCTGAACCTCGTCACTCGTCGTATTTACGTTCTCACTCCAGGTGTTTGATGCTGTAATCTGGTTGTTAGAGAAATTAATCCAATTCTCCGCTTTTACATCATTATAAACTTGAAACCTGCCGCCCAAAAACTGTCCGCTTCTTAAACTTCCATATAAGGCAAACACCTGACTTTGGATGCGCGCAGGTGTACTAAATGGCTGGCCATTCTGGTCAGAAACCTGTGTTTCTGATTCCGGGTACAATAGATCTTTTTTGCAGGAAGAACTAAAAATTAGTCCTAGTCCCAATATGATTAAATATGTTTTTTTCATTTTCTTTTTTTGTTAAAACTTAACACTTAACCCTGCAGTCATCGTCCTCTGGTTACCTGCGGTATTGCGATCTACACCTTGAGCAGTATTAGATGATGCTCCGTTTGATGAAACTTCCGGATCAGGACCAGGATATTTCGTGAAAGTCAGCAGATTGTAGCCACTCACGTAAAATCGAAGGTTTGCCAATCCAAGCTGATTCACAAACGTTTTAGGTAAAGTGTAGCCGAAACTTAAGCTCTTCACTTTAATGAAATCACTGCTAAAAACATTCGCCGAAATTGGCATAGATGAACCATTAGAAACGTTGTCATTTTGGTATACCTTCGGAATATCAGTTATCTGCCCTGGTGTCGTCCATCTGTTGAGAATATCAACCGAGTTATTCCAGAAACGTTGATCACGTAATCCTGCGTTGGTACCATAATAAGTTGAACCGCCAGCCTGGTATGTCAATAAGACGTTTAAATCAAGTCCTTTAAAGGTAAATGTGTTACTAAAACCACCATAGAATTTCGGTGCAGTCTGCTTGTAGTTCACCGCGTCGGCACTTTGAGTGATTGCAGGTGCTCTTGTTCCGTCTGTGTATTCCCATTGGAAACCAGTAGGTACGCCGTTGATTCTTGGAATTACGTTTTGGTACAAAACTTCTCTGCCAGACTTATCAAGGAAAATACGTCTTCCTGTTGCCGGATCAACGCCATTCGTGCGCACGATGTATAAGTTTCCAATTGGATGACCAACTTCTGTAATGTTGGTGGTTTCACTGCCTGATGTGGCCGTTGTAAGTCTCGTTACACCTTCAGCAAGAGCGGTAACCTCATTGTGGTTGAAACTGATGTTAAAAGAGGGTGCCCAAGAGAAACTGCTGGTATGAACAGCATCCGCATTGATCAAAAATTCAAATCCACGGTTAAACATAGATCCAATATTTACAGAGGGTCTGCTCGGTAAGCCCGATGATGGTGCTACCGGAACTTGCAAGATCAAGTCGTCTATGTTTTTCTTGTAATAGGTTGCTTCAACCGTAATACGGTTATTGAGAAAGCCAAGATTCGCACCAAGATCTAGTGTTTTAATGTTTTCCCACTGCAAACCCGGATTACCCGTCTGGTTGAAATATAAGGTTCCAGCACCGTTGTATAATCCGTTGGCGTACAAACCATATGAGTCGTAGGCGCCTAAACTATTGTTTCCTACTTTACCATAACTTGCTCTAAGCTTAAAGCTGCTAAAGATCTTATCGGCATTAATTGCTTTCCAGAATTCTTCACGCGCCACTTCCCAGGCAATTGCACCTCCAGGGAAATAGCCTCTCTTGTTGTCGTTTCCGAATTGTGAAGCTTCATCCTGACGGATCGTTGCACTTAGGTAATATTTCTTTTTAAAATCATAATTTAAACGACCAAAGAAGGAAGCAATATAGCTATCAGTATAAAGCATGCCCGATGGGTTATTTGTGCTAAAACCAGCTTGTACCACATCAAAGGCCGGATCTGAGATCACTGTTCTGTTGATGCCAAAACCCCTGGTGAGCAAAGCATTTTGCTCATTACCCAACAAGACGCTTAGGCTATGTGCGCCAAATGTCCGGTCATACTGTAGGGTGTTGTCCCAAACCCATGACTTATTTTTTGCAAATGCACTTGTAGCAGAAGCGTTCGGACTACCATCGCCTTGAAGCGGGTTTTGGTAAACGTCAATGTCTCTAAACAAGTAATCAATACCATACTGCGTTTTCAGCGTTAATCCAGGGAGAGGCTTCACTGAAAGGTATACATTCGAGTTAATCTGATTAAGCTCGTTATTTGATCTGTTCAAGTCAAGAAGTGGCATAATGTTGTAATAACCAATGCCGATTCCCTTGTTGGCACCAATGCCCAAGGTGTTTCCATTCATGTTGTACGTGCCATTGGCGTTGTACGGGCTTACGTTCGGCGGAAGAACCAAACCAATCCGACCCAAACCAGTAATGCTGAATGCGTCAGTACCCGCCGAGCCTGAACCAGTCGCTGCATAGTTTTGAGAGTTAGAATAGCTTATTTTAGCCCCAACAGTCACATATTTACTTACTTTGTGATCGATGTTCGCCAACAATCCTTTCCTCTTGAAGTCGTTTCCAACAAGTAAACCTTGTTGACTAGTCCAATTGGCAGATAAATAGTAATTTGTGAAGTCATTAGCTCCAGAAACGCTTGCCGAAGTATTGTACGAGGTACCCGTTCTGTAAATGTAATCCAACCAATTCGTGTTCACCAAATTACCGCTTGCATCGTTATACGTAGAATAGAAAAGGTTTGCTGCCGGAGTAGCTGTATTATCGTTATACGTACCCGAATTCCTTAAACCTTCATTTTTGATGTCGGTATACTGAGTAGCATTAAGCATTTGCGGCAGATTGAAGTTCTTGCTTATACCGGTCCAGCTATCCAAAGAAACAACTGCTTTGCCTTTTTTACCTTTCTTCGTTGTGATGAATACAACGCCGTTTGCAGCGCGACTACCGTAAATCGCTGTAGCAGCTGCATCCTTGGCAATGTCTACACTTTCCACGTCTTCTGGATTGATGCTGCTTAGCGGACTGGCCGATGCCGCAGTACCACCATTCTCATTTCCGCTGTAAACGGGAACTCCATCTACCACATATAATGGCTGCGAGTTATACGAGATGGAATTTGTACCCCTTATCCGGATTACAGGAGTTGCATTTAGTAAGCCGCTTGGAATGCTTACCTGCGCACCTGAAATTCGGCCGCCTAAAGATTGCTGAATGTTTTGAACGGGCTGTGTGGCAAGTTCGGTTCCTTTTATTGATCCGGTACTTCCAATGTTGTCTCTTCGTAGCTGGGTGCCATAACCAACTACAACAACATCATTTAACACATTTGATGATCCTGAAAGTACGACATCAAGTTGGGTTGAACTTGGTGTCATCGTTTTGGAGTCATAACCGAGAGAACTAAAAGACAGCGATTTTCCAGGAGCAACTTTGATGGTATAACTACCATCCGATCCCGTCTGTGTCCCTGTTTGAGCACCTACAACTCTAATGCTAACCCCCGGTAAAGGGAGTCCGTCATCTTTCCCGATTACTTTCCCCGAAATTGTTCTGGTTTGACCGTAAGCTAAAGAGCTTAAAAAAGTCAAAATCGTCAGAATTCTTAGTAATTTTTTATCCATAAGTACAAATCAATTAGCTGATGGGGGTAAAGTACTAAAAAAATGTATTCAACTGCAAGATTTAGGAGTAAAATCGCATATTAGTCCGAAAATAAGGAGGAAAAAGCAGTACAAAACGGATGTTTATAATTAAGATTTTGGTTTTATCGTAATTCTATGTTTAAATCCCAGCTGTTTCGATTGGAATTCCATTTAATACAATATTGTGGCTTGAAGTATGCCGTGTATGTTATCGATTCAGTACTCTTTAGCTATACAAAGATCGTCGAAAGATTAGAGGGCTATTGCATTCACATTTTTTCGTTCAACTATTTGACAATCTCTTTTGCCAAAGTGATAACTTGAACAGGTCAAAGCTCTATATCTATATAATAGTATAATGAGATGCAGATAGTAGTGTAGGGAGAAACAGATGGTAGTAAGAGAAAAGCACTAAATGTTTAAAGAAGGGCCCTCAATCCATATGAACCCAGGCAAGAACTGTTTAAATGTTTATACCTAGGGCATACAAGATAATGTTTACGGCAAACTTGGTGTTATCTTCCGCCAGAAAACGTTTGTTTCTGAAATCGTAGTCCCACTCACAGCCATAATCCTTATTGCTGTACAAGACGCCAATACGGCCCTCAAATTGGATTGCTTTCAGATATTCATGAACCAGGTCATCTCCCCAGCCATTCAATTCAAATGATGTTGTGGGCGGACCTTTTTCAAACTTAAAAAATGAGTTATATATAGGATGTGTATTTGTAATCTTTTTCAACGCCTGTGGTCCGAAAATTCTTGTCATTTCGGTCTCAAACGATTTTGCAAATAATCCATCAATGTCGTGATTGCAATCATCAACAAAGATAAAGCCTCCATTCTCTACGTATTTTTTAAAATTCGATGCTTCTTGCTTGTTAAACTGCACAAGCTTATGACCACTTAAATAACAGAACGGATAGTTAAACACCTCATTTGTGTTTAGATCAATTACCTTTTCCTGCGGATCCAGGGGGATGGTGGTATATTCTAATAAGGAGTTCAAAATATTAGCTGGCATGCGCTGGTCGGTATCCCAGTCGCCAGAACTGTATTTTAATCGTGCAAAGGCAAATTTATTCTTTAACATTGCCCTAAAATACTCGATAATTCTTCAACATTGTACAAATTACACTATCCTTAGTGTAATTTTCTTGATATTATCGCTGGATTTATACTGTTTGTAGGTATAAGCCGCTATATTGAGGACGTAAAACTAAGTTTCACCACAAAACATATCTTTTATATTGGAAATTTCAGAGAATGAAGTTGAAATGCTTGTTAGGAAGCTATCACTATTGAAAAAAGAAATACAAAAAGTAATCGTTGGCCAGGATGTAGTTATTGAAGAGATGCTCATTGCCTTGATGGCCGGCGGCCATTGTTTGCTGGAGGGGGTTCCAGGCCTTGCAAAGACTTTGATGGTGCGGACCATGTCTGATGCTTTGCATCTTTCTTTCCGTAGGATCCAGTTTACACCGGATTTAATGCCGACCGATATTCTGGGTACGGAAATTCTTGAAGAGGATCATGTAACCGGTAAACGCTTTTTTAAGTTCAACAAAGGGCCAATATTTGCAAATATCATTCTTGCTGATGAAATCAACAGAACACCTCCAAAAACGCAGTCAGCCTTATTGGAAGCCATGCAGGAATTTGAGGTTACGTATGGCGGACAAACATATCCCCTAGACAAGCCCTTTTTTATCCTGGCCACACAGAACCCAATAGAGCAGGCCGGAACCTACCCACTTCCTGAAGCACAGCTTGACCGCTTTCTTCTGTATGTCAAAATTGGTTATCCATCCGCTGAGGAGGAGATCGCTGTATTAAAAAGTACAACCGGAACCAAAAAGAACAAGGTAGAGGCGGTCATCGGAGCCGAAGACATTATACAATTACAGGCACTTGTTCGTGAAGTAAGCATTAGCGACGATATGGTGTCCTACGTAAGTGAACTGATTCGGGCAACCCGGCCAGAGACAACCGCTTATAGTTATGTTAAGGAATGGGTAAGATGGGGGGCAGGACCTAGGGCCGGACAAGCTTTAATCCTCACATCAAAAGCACGTGCCTTATTCCATGGTAGGTATGCGGTAATTCCTGAAGATATCCAAACTATGGCTTATCCAGTATTGCGGCACCGGATCCTAATGAACTTCAAAGCTGAAGCTGAACAGGTAACTTCCGATCGTGTTACCCAAGAGTTAATCAAAGTTGTGGAAAGACCAAGCTGGAAATGAGCAAACTCCTGGACCCAAAAATAATGATCGCCATAAAAGATCTTTCACTCGCAGCAAAAACTACGATTGAAGGTTTCATGCATGGAATCAATAAAAGCGCTGTTAAGGGGCCGGGAATGGAATTTAGTCAGTACAGAAGTTACCAGCCGGGAGATGATCTGCGCTTGCTCGACTGGAAAATGTTTGCACGTTCTGATCGATATTACATCCGGGAATCGGAAGTAGAAACGAACATCGCCATTCGGCTGGTGCTTGATGCTAGTGCTTCCATGAACCACCAGGATGGTAATTATTCAAAGATCGACTATGCCCGCTATCTTGCAGCCTCACTGGCTTACCTTGCAAATCTGCAGGGCGACGCAATTGGTCTTAACATCTTTATGGAGAACGAAGTTATTGCGTTACCTGTTAAACAAGACTTTCAGCATTTATCGCGCTTGTTTTTCCAATTGGAACAGATCAAGCCCGAAGGCAAGTTCACCAGCTCAACGGTGTATAAACAACTGTACAGGGGCAGCAATCAAAAGGAACTTACTATTTTCATCAGCGACTTCTACCAAACGGCGGATGAAATATTCGAGATGCTGAATGTTGCGACTTCCGTAAAACACGAGGTCGTTGTGTTTCACCTGATGTCAAGAAATGAACTTGAACTCAACTTCAAGGGCTATACGAATTTTGAAGACCTGGAAACAGGTGAAACTGTACAGATCGACCAGACCGCAATCAGGAAAATTTACCTGGACAGCTTAAATACTTACCTCGAGAAAGTAAAAATTCAAGCCTTAAACAAGGGTATTTACTACCGGATGTTGTGTACAGACGAACCTTTAGATCAGGCGATCCGGGATTTTCTAAACCAAAGAAAAAAGTTAAAAGTATAACATGTTGCAACTATTATATCCCCTCGGTTTATTCGCTGCAATTGGTGTCCTTATGCCGATTCTGATACACTTATGGAATATAAAGTCGGGGAAAACATTGAAAGTAGGCAGCATCACTTTCCTCGGTGCAGCCTCAAACCAGAGGTCAACAAGTTTTAGAATTACAGATTGGCCCTTACTGTTGCTTCGAAGTTTGTTGATTGGACTCATTGCTTTTTTGCTTGCCGAACCGGCGTACCATAAGAAACTCGCCAACCAGGCACAGGCAGGTTGGATATTGGTAGAGAAAGCAAACTTCAAAAAGCTCTGGCGATCCAACAGAAAGCAACTGGATTCTTTGATTGTAAAGGGCTATGAGGTACACGACTTCGATGTGAACTTTGCAAAGCTGGTTCTGAAGGATACTATGACGACTTTCTCTAGATCAGCTAATCCAGCCTTATCTTACTATTCGCTGCTTAAACAATTGGACAGCGAGCAGGGGCAAATTAGAAAACTATACCTCTATACAGACAACCGATTATCCAGGTTCGATGGTCAACTGCCAACTTTAAACCTGGATGTAATTTGGGTCTTTCTGCCTAATGACAGCACAGAAACTTCCTGGGTATCTAATACATATCAAACAAACAATCAGGTGTTTAAGAAGATTGTTGCACATTCAAGTTCAGCTGGGACCTATTTTACCAGTGCAGAATCTAAAACAAAAGATACTGCGTTGATGCAAGTGGATACGGCCAACATCCTGATACAAATTTACCAGCGTAACGTATCGTTAGATGCTGGTTTTATTAAAGCCGCGGTCCTTGCGTTGCGTGACTATACAAACCGTAAAATTCAAGTACAAAACATCAATTCTCCAAAACAAATTAGTAAACAGGCAAAGCTACTTTTCTGGCTATCAGATCAACAGCCATTGTCTTCAGAAATGAACGTGCTTTCAAAGGAGACCATGATATTTCAATATGCTGGAACTAAGGTCCAGAAAGTAAACTCCACGATTCAGGATGAACTGGGAACAGCGCTGGAAAATTCAGAACTATATAAGAGAACAGAAATCACTACGCTGCCAGATCAAAATATATGGATTGATGCAGCGGGAATGCCGCTGTTGTCACTTGAAACCAATGCAGGGATAAAACGGTATAAGTTTTATAGCAGGTTCAGGCCCGATTGGAACAATCTGGCTTGGACAAACGGAATGGTGTTGTTTTTAACACCGCTCATATTACCTCCGGCAGCGGCAGATTATGCCTTTCAGCAAGATCAACGATCCTTAAATGCCGTCAATTCATTGCAGCCTCTCGTTACTAAGAATAACTTTAAAGCTGAACAGACAAGGTCTGTGCAACAGAGTCTGTCATCTTGGTTATGGTGGCTGGTTTTCCTTTTATTGATCCTGGAAAGATGGATTTCCTATAGAAAAAATGTTCAAGTAATATGAGTGGTTCAGTAGGAGTAAACTGGTTGGAAAGGCTACGAAGGCGTTGGATGATACTTTCCCTGGCTAAGGTGCTATTAATTTCTTTGGCGATATCCATTGCAGTTGCTGCCTTGCTCAAGCACTTTCTTCCTTTCGGCATTATCGGAATTGCAGCCACGTTTATCCTGTCATTTTCCTTATTATCTATCTTCATAAGATATTGGGCGATAAGCTTGGATGATATTTGCCGATTTGTAAACTACAAATATCCCGAAGTTGAAGAAAGTGCTGATCTGCTTGTATTGCCTAACAACGAACTCTCTGGTTTACAACATCTTCAAGCAAGCCGTATAAACCTATTGTTTGTAGGGCGGAAACTGCCTACCGAGCCCTTTAGACAAATTCTCTACCCTGTAATTGCTGTTTTATTAAGTTTGATCTTCTTGTATATTGTAGCGCAACTTCCAAATATTGAGAGGTCAAACGCGGCCCTCGGAACGGCGTTGAACAAAGCTACGCCAGTTGTCAAAGAGAATGTTCCTGC
>JAQBOT010000433.1 GCA_028287885.1 Pedobacter sp. | reverse complement strand
GCTTATTAATAAAATCGTCTGCGCAAGCTTCTTCTAAAATGGAATTAGGTCCAGCGTGTGCCGACATGACAATTATTGGGATGTGCTTACTTGTATCATCAGATTTCAGATTTTGACACAAATCAATTCCGTTTCCGTCTGGTAACATGACGTCTAAAATGATAAGATCTACACCAGTGGTATGCGTGCGATTTTTGAATGAAGTCGCGTTTTCAAAGCTTTCGACAACATAATTTGCATCTGATAATATATATTCAACAATAAACCTGATGTCACCGTCATCTTCAACAATTTGTATGTATTTCTTCATTTATCTGCGTTTAACATCAACACTAACTTTTAACCCCATTTACGAGTTAAAAGTTTTGAAAAATAGGCATTTAATCTGTCGCAACGCCTATTTCGTTCTACCCGGCACATGTTTATTTCTTAATTATTATATATTTGACAGGAAATAAGATACTCAGACATGGACAAGTTCACAAAAGTTAAAGAATTATTGGCATCAGTAGAAGCAGATGCAGAAAAGTTTTACAGTGCAGGTAACAGCGCTGCTGGAACAAGGGTACGTAAAGCGATGCAGGACTTGAAGGTGCTTGCTCAAGAAATCAGAACCGAAGTGACTGAGAAGAAAAATACTACAAAATAGTTTTTCCCCATAAGAGAAGAACAGCCTGTAGTTTTACAGGCTGTTCTTGTATAAAGTCTTTTTATTAGATCTAATTGTATTACTATCATGCTTGCAAATTGAATTCTAATGTTCATAGCAATGACGTTAGGTACCGTTGTAAAGAGAAAGGCTGTAGAATGTTCTTATTATTGACATCGCGTTAATAAATGGAGCCGCCAAGTTTCCCATCAGCGTCAATCCAGGCACGATGCATACGCGGACTATTGAAGGAAATCCCAATATCTGCATTCGCATTCACGGCAATTACTCCCATTTGCCCCTCTGTTCCCTTATTGCGCTCATGTATTACATGATCACAAATTTCTTGTAACGATCCTTTCATAATCTCCGTTGACATAGAAACAGAATGTGCAACTACACTTGTCATTATGAACTCTCCGTCGCCGGTTGAAGACACTGCACAGGTATTATTGTTTGCAAAACATCCGCTTCCAATAATACAACTATCCCCAATTCTTCCTGGGAGTGAGTTGGGTATTCCACCAGTTGAAGTTGCTGATGCTACATTTCCTTTCGCGTCGACTGCAACAGCCCCGACGGTGCCATGAATTCTTTTTCTTAGCATCTCCTGGATGCTTTGCTGATTTCGTTCCTCAAGGTATTCGTCGCGGGAGTGTTCTGAAATGAAATAAGAATCAGTTTCCAATGGAACATTCTCATCAGCTGCAAATTCCATTGCGCCATACCCAGAAATGAGCACATGGTTTGTTTTTTCAAGGACAAGCCTTGCTAAAGAAATGGGGTTTTTAACGTTTCTTACCATCGAGACTGCGCCAGCTTTAAGGTTTTCGCCATTCATAATGGCTGCATCCATTTCCACCTCACCTTTGTTGTTTAATGCGCAGCCATGACCAGCGTTGAATATCCCATTGTCTTCGAGCGATTGCACAGCTTTCTCAACTGCAGCAACGGCCGTCCCACCAGTTTTCAGAACCTGATAGCCGCTTACAACAGCCTGTTTTAACCCCTCTTCATACCTTTCTTTGTTCTGCTTTATAAAAGCAGAATCCGGTCCAGCGCCACCATGTATAACAATTGCTATTTTCCCCATTCTTTTTCAAGTTGAATTTAAGTTACTTAAGGGCATCAACGTCAGTTTGCCTTTTATATTAATGTATGTAAACCGATTTTTGTTTTTTATCAAAACAGTTTATGTGGATAAACAAAAGATAAGCTTAGTTCATCCTTTATTCGAAACAATGTTACCGCACATTGTTAGGATTAGGACTACTTAAAGCTCTTAAGAGCAAATGGAAGCGAGTATAAATGGACGGGAAGCTTTCAATACAAGACCTATATAAAATTGATGTTAGCGAAATCAAGGACGATTTTCTCAGGCTTAGGAAACTATTAATGGCAAGCGACTGATATACTTCGAAAGTGCATCGACAAACCACAAGTGACGAGAACAAGATTCCTGTGAAAGCTTGCAATTTGACAGCACAACCTTCAATGAAGCACTTGGGAATTGTTGCCTTAAGCGCGTTGTTTTCTGTTATTTAATGACATTTGATAAAATTGGCCGATTCATACACGGTAAAGCGACTTTGTAGAAATTAAAAGATAGGTGACCTAGTTAGATATTTGATCTTTTACTTTTGAAAACAAAAAACCTCTAGACTACTTATCTAGAGGTTTTTTGTTTGGCCATTCTGATGACTTGTGATCCCGCTGGGATTCGAACCCAGGACCACTACATTAAAAGTGTAATGCTCTACCAGCTGAGCTACGGAATCATCTTCGTTTATTTCTGAAGAGGCTGCAAAGGTATAATTATAAACTTAAGAAGCTAAATAAATTTGAAAATAATTATTTTATGGATTATCGTATAAAATCAGGCTCTTTTTGTAGGGAGGAGGTAATCTTGGAGGTAATCATTTCAACCGCCGGATCCAAGCAATTGCCTTACCGTTCGGACATTTGGTTCTGGTGGTAGCAATTAAGCATACGGCAAGCTTCCCGCAACTTTTGCACACAGGTGTACTGGTTTTTCTAAGCTTCATCGCAGAAAATTCTGGATCTATATCATCAGGCAAGATCGAAATCGCGCACTGGGGTTTGGTTCATCAACAACACTGAATATACCATTAGCCTCAAAGTAGAGGCGCTTAATCATACCCAGATGTGTTTTATTTAGCATTCGCAGTTGTGCGAATAAACGTTCACGGGTAACTCGTGTTTGTTCCATTACGCCTATATTGAGTGCACCATCGATTACTAATGCACCATAGTCATCTTGGGTAAGTGACTCAAACTTTTCGTCCTTTGCAGTTCTTCTTGAGATGAAGTTCGTGAAAAAAACGATTACTATTGTGATAACAACGGCCGGGAGTATACCCCTATTGAGGTTCATTAATGGAATACCAACAGCTGCTGCAAGAGAGACAACGGCAGCCATTTTATTTCGACTGATTTGCGCAGACATCCTTTTACCCATCAAGCGCATTGACAATATGAGTAATATATAGATGATTAACGCACGGAGCACAAGCTCTATGAAAAAGCTTGGAGGAATCTCTCCAATTAAAATGCGCTGGTACTATTCCATCAAAAACGACTAAATGGATGAAAAATATGTTTACGTACTTGTAACAGAAAGGCTCGCTATTAATTACCGGTTAAATGGGTATATACCCCCCAAACAATAGCCCCTTGAACACGGTTTTAATATCGAACAGATTATCACCCAGGAATATAGACCTTGCTTTTGTTTGCCGGTTGGGAAGAGCTGAGTTAATTAACAATTATCCTAACAAATTGATTATGAAAAATTACGTAGAAATGCCGACAAAGAGTCTGATTTGCTTCTCACACCTTAGATGGGATTTTGTATTTCAGCGTCCACAACATTTATTAACTAGGTTTGCTGCGAATGCCAACGTATATTACTTCGAAGAGCCCATGTTTGACGCTAAGCAAGATCCCTATCTGAGTCTTTCTCCTCGAAGCTCGTCTTTAACGGTTATTGTCCCGCATATCAAGCCAGGATTATCAACTTCCCAGGTGCAGGCAGCACTCATGGCGTTGCTGGATAAGTTTTTTCAAAATACCGAAATGCAAAATTGGACGTTTTGGTACTACACACCAATGGCCCTGTCGTTTACAGACAAATACAAACCTAAAGTAGTTGTATACGATTGCATGGACGAGCTATCCGCATTTAAATTTGCTCCTGAGGAGCTGATAACCTTAGAAAGAAAGTTAATGGCTAAGGCTGACATCGTCTTTACCGGCGGACATTCCTTATACGAGGCTAAAAAACAACAACATTCGAATATATATCCCTTTCCAAGTAGTATTGACAAAGCACACTTTGAGCAGGCACGAAAGCAAGTACAAGAGCCTGCGGATCAGTCTGTAATCAAAGGACCAAAGATTGGCTTTTATGGCGTTATTGACGAGCGATTTGATATCGACCTAATAGGAAACATCGCAACGCTTAAGCCAGAATGGCAAATTATTCTTATAGGTCCTGTTGTCAAAATTGACGAGAGCATCCTGCCAAGAAATGAGAACATTCATTATCTTGGACAAAAATCGTATGCAGAGCTGCCGGGCTACCTGTCTGGTTGGGATATGGCCTTAATTCCTTTCCAGCTTAATGAATCTACTCGATTTATCAGCCCAACAAAAACCCCAGAATACTTGTCCGCTGGAATACCAGTTGTTTCAACGCCAATTCGTGATGTTGTTAAGCCTTATGGTATCAAGAAACTTGTTCATATCGGATCGACTTGCGAGGAGTTTGTAGAAGCTATCGAAGCCGAGTTTGCTAAGGAAACGAATAAAGTTTGGCTTAAAGAAGTAGATGAATTTTTAAAAGATGTATCTTGGGATCAGACCTATGCAACGATGTTAAAACATATTCAAGGAACCTTAAACAATAACAAGAAAATCTCAATCGCAAGTTAAAATGTACGATTATTTAATAGTAGGAGCCGGATTCGCAGGATGTGTGTTGGCGGAGAAATTAGCCAGTGTGACTAACAAAAAAGTCCTGATTATTGATAAAAGGAATCATATTGCCGGCAATGCATATGATCACTATGATAAAGCCGGTATTCTGGTTCATAAATACGGGCCTCATATATTTCATACAAACAGCAAAGAAGTTTATAACTACTTATCTCAATTTACGGAGTGGCGCAACTATCAGCATCGTGTTCTTGCCAATGTTGACGGTCAGTTATTTCCTATACCAATTAATCTGAATACGATCAATCAGATGTACGGGCTAAATTTAAATAGCGATGAGGTTACGGATTTCTTAGCCTCTAAGGCTGAAAAGAAGTCGGAGGTGTTAACTTCTGAAGATGTTGTGGTCGGGAGTGTTGGTCGCGAGCTTTACGAAAAGTTTTTCAAAGGTTACACAAAAAAGCAATGGGATCTGGATCCATCCGAGCTTAACGCATCGGTCACAGCGCGCATACCTACCCGAACGAATAAGGATAACAGGTACTTTACCGACACCTACCAGGTTATGCCATTATATGGATACACAAAGATGTTTGAAAAAATGTTGGATCATCCCAATATAAACATCATGTTGAATACGAACTACAAGGACGTAATGACTGAGATCAATTACAGAAAATTAATCTTTACAGGTCCGGTGGATGAATACTTTGATTTTCAATATGGCAAGCTTCCTTACCGTTCATTGGAGTTTAAATTTGAGACCCTAGATCAAGAGAAGTTTCAGGAAACTGGCACAATTAATTATCCAAACGACTATGCATTTACCAGGATAACGGAATTTAAGTATTTAAGTGGCCAAAAACATGAGAAAACGTCGCTTGTTTACGAATTTCCAAAATCTGAAGGCGATCCATATTATCCGATACCGAAACCAGAAAACGCCGAATTATATAAGAAATACCAGGATTTGGCGGCACAACTTGAAAATGTTCATTTTGTTGGAAGATTAGCTACTTATAAGTACTATAACATGGATCAAGTAGTTGCTCAAGCATTAACCACTTTTAAAAAGATTACGAGCAGTGAGTTACTTGCAGAGGAGCCATTGGAAAAGACTTAACGAATAATGGACTAATTAAATAGACTTTAAATATCAAGGTTATGTTTATTCCCATCATTGTAGGAATCATCTTTGTTGTTGCTATAGCAATTGCTTATTCTTCCTATAAAAAAAAGCACAAATAGTCGCGCTGATTGAAGGTGTGTGATAGAAAGGTTTAATTTTTAAACAGTTTTAAGTGATTGTGTGTTAGTACTTCAAACATCCGTGTTAGTTGTTAAACATCATTTAGGAAAAATATTATGAGCACCTCAAATCAGACACATGATCATCAAATTATTCAGGATTGGGTAGAAAAAAGAAATGGAATTCCAACAAGGATCAAGGGGACCGGAAAGCAAGACGATGATGGTTTATTAAGGATCCATTTTCCTGAAAATAGCAAGAGCGATAATTTTGAAGAAATGGATTGGGACGATTTCTTTACCGATTTTGAGAAGAACAAGTTAGATTTCTTGTACCAAGATAAAAAGGCCGATGGTGAGACGAGTACGTTCCACAAGTTTGTAGAGAGAAAATAATTTACCTAGTATAAATAAGCAGTCCTTGGATTGACACTAAAGAATAAACTTTTTTAGGCCGGTCCAAGGACACTTCTTTTGGAGCGGTGGTTAACTATATTGTGCTTAAAAAGAATGATATTAGATTTCTAATAAACTGTCTCTTGTATTCTAAAACTCAATCCTCAGAAATAAAGCAAGCCTTTTGGACGGCCTTTGGACAATATATGGCACTTCAACCTGGCGCGGAGGGTGCCAGGATAAACTGGATTAACTATAAGACAGGATTTAAGCATATAAAGTTCAAAATGCAGGCAGATACTAAATCTGCATCTATATCTATACAAATAAGTCATCCAGATCTAGGTGTGCAACAATTGATGTTTGAACAATTTTGGGAACTCAAAAAGGTGCTAGTTGAGTATTTGGAGGAGCCTTGGGACTGGAAGTTCAGTACAATGGATGAAAATAACAAACCTGTAAGTCTAATAAGAAGGTCTATTGATAACGTCAGTATTTACCGGAAGGAAGATTGGCCTGCGTTAATTAGCTTTTTCAAACAACGAATTATAGCGCTAGATAATTTTTGGCTTGTGGCTCAAAATTCTTTTGAAGCTTTCTTGTAATTTCCTTTTGTCAGCTGGATACGGTATCAAACTCGATACCTTCTCACAATGGGGGCGTATATTAAAATAGACAACGTTTTCAAATTTGAACAAACCCCTTGTATTTAATGTCAGTTGTACGCTCCATGAGCATATTTTCGCGGTTCCTTTGTGGTGACCTGCGCTATAAAATTGCGCGAACAGTTAACCATAAACTTTGGCTTACAATATAAATTCACATCCTTCCCCAAAAATAATTCACACTATTAGATAGCATTACACAAACAGGACCCACGGTATTATACAATCCTTAAAAAGGTTCTTTTATTAAATGTAGTTCAGGTAAATTCACTAGCAATAAGAATAGCAAATAACAATAGGAATACAAACTAACAGTCAACTAGATACGATGTGACTGACAAAGGGCGAAGCCATGCGTTAATTCCGATTAACCTCTAAGAAAAACATCAAATACACAGTTATAGTATTTGGACGTTTTAACGACTTGATACATTAATCAAAGATTAAGCCAAAATAACTTCTAATCAATACTGTTTAATCATGAGAATTTTTTTCAGAAACACCTGCATGGCTTTTTTATGCATGATTTTACTTTCTTGTGGTTCATACAAGACGGCAACTTACTTTCAAGATGTAAATAGGGAAGAACTGACGAAGGAGGCGATCGATAATTTTAATCCCATAACCATTCAACCCGGCGATATTTTAGGGATTAGTATTAGCAGTCTAAATCCTGAGTCATCTGCTATATTCAACTTTGCGTCAAATACAGCAACCGGGGCAAGCGAGAGTTCGGGAGGCTATTTGGTAGACCAACATGGAGATATTCAGCTTCCAGTTCTTGGTACAATAAACGTTGGTAATCTAACTTCGTCACAAATTAGAGAAAAACTAAAATTAAAGTTAACGCCTTACTTGAAGGAACCAGTAGTAGTTGCAACTCTTATGAATTTCAAAGTTTCAATTATGGGTGATGTTTCGAACCCTGGACTATATAAGTCGCAAGGTGAGAGACTGACCATTCCGGAAGCGATTAGTATGGCGGGAGATCTAAATATGACAGCGTTAAGGACATTACTAATCATCAGAGAAGTAAATGGAGAGCGACAATATATCAATGTCGATTTAACCAAAAAAAGCCTCTTTAACTCACCCTATTATTACTTAAAGAACAATGATATTATATATGTCCAGGCAAGCCGGGTAAAATATAGTTCATCGGATCCCATATACCAAAGAGCCGGTTTTCTCCTGTCAGTGTTTTCGGTTGCTGCGATCTTTATATTTAGGTAAAAAGGCTTTTCTAGTTACCAACATTAATTAATTCCTCATAACAATCTTTTATGGAAACTAAATGGTATGCCGTATACACCAAGTCTCGGTGGGAAAAGAAGGTAGTAGAACAATTGAATAAAGTCGGAATTGAAAACTACTGCCCATTGAATCGGGTAACTCGACAGTGGAGTGACAGAAAGAAAATTGTTGAGGAGCCATTGTTTACATCCTATGTGTTTGTTAAGATAACCGAGCGGCAAATGAACGAGATCCGTACTGTTTGTGGCGTCGTTAATTTTGTCTATTGGCTTGGAAAACCAGCTGTGATCTTGAATGATGAGATCGATCTGATCAAAGATTTCATTACAAACCATTATAACATAAAATTGGAACGTGCATCATTAAATATTCATGATACG
>JAQBOT010000416.1 GCA_028287885.1 Pedobacter sp. | reverse complement strand
TTTGTAAGCGATGACAAAGACTGGAAACTAATAGCTCTTTACGCGAGCCCATTACCTGATTGATAAACAAGAAAACTTTAAGTGTAATTAAGCACAATGAAGTTAAAGTCATTCAGCTAATCTGAAGCGGTTGAATAAAAAATGAAAAAGTTAAATATAATCGTAGCCATAGGTGCTGGTTCTATTGGTCAGGCGATGGCAAGATAGCTCCGAGGTCACCAGGGAAGCATTACATTTGAAATATTGAAATGAAAATATTATGGAAAAGGTGATAAACTTCGATACAATTGGGCAGTATAGTGCATTCAATAACAATGAGACACTGCATCCTTTAGTCAATATACTTGACCTATCAAAAGCTGACGCAAGGCAAAGAATGCGTATGAACTTCGGTTTTTATACTGTTTTTTTAAAAGAAGTGAAATGCGGTGATTTGCATTATGGATGTAATTATTATGATTATGAGGAAGGTACACTGGTATTCGTTGCACCCGGACAGGTAATTGGAATTGAGAATGATGGTGAACTTTACCAGCCTCAAGGAACTGTTTTAATATTTCATCCGGACTTAATAAAAGGCACGTCACTAAATCGTCATATGGATGATTACAGCTTCTTTTCTTATAATGTTCATGAGGCGCTTCATTTATCAGAAAGTGAAAGGAAAATCATTTTAGACTGCCTTTCAAAAATCAAATATGAACTGAAACGTGGAATCGACAAACATAGTAAGACGCTTATTATAAGCAATATTGAGCTATTCCTTAATTATTGCGTGCGCTTTTATGACCGGCAGTTCATTACACGTGACAATGTGAATAGAGGCATGTTACACCGGTTTGAGGAATTACTGAATGGATATTTCATTTCAGATAAACCAAAGGAGATCGGATTGCCTTCTGTAGGCTACTGTGCTGCTGAGTTGAATTTGTCGGCGAACTACTTTGGTGACCTTATTAAAAAAGAAACCGGCAAGTCGGCACAAGAGTACATATATTTCAAAATCATGGATATTGCTAAAGAAAGGATTTTAAGACATGATAGATCTGTAAGTGAAATTGCTTACGAATTGGGGTTTAAATATCCGCAACACTTCAGCCGATCATTCAAACAGCATACAGGCTATACTCCAAATGAATATAAGACCCTTAATTAGAACAAAAAGTCAAAAAGGTGACGCTTCCCCACCCATAATTCAGTTTCACAGCTATTACTAGAGCCGCAAAGCAACAAGCTCCTGCGGCTTTTTTGTGTCCTTTGTTCAGCAAAAAAATGAAAAGATGATTTGCTGAAACTTATGGTGAACTAAATCATTCTTGGTTGACATTTTCTGCATGCTTACAAAGCGTTTTTCAAGTTAGCAGGATCAGTAATATTGGTAGATAATACAGTAATCTGTATAACAAAGACTTGAACTTTTGTGCTGAATTTTGCATTCAACTTATCGGAAGATACGGTATCTAACCAGTTCGAATTATAAAAGTCATGAAAAAAAGAAAATTAGGAATTAGCGGTCTGGAAGTTTCCGCTTTAGGAATGGGCTGTATGAACTTGAGCTTCGGTACAGGAAAAGCAGTTGACATTAGTGATGGTGTAAAAACAATTCGTTCAGGCTTCGAAAGAGGAATTAATTTTTTTGATACTGCAGAAGCTTACGGCCCTTTAACCAATGAACTTTTGGTTGGGGAGGCACTTCAACCTTTCCGAAAAGATGTTATCATCGCTACCAAATTTGGTATGATCTCTGAAACGGGCATTAACAGTCGTCCTGAACATATCCGCAAAGTTGTGGAAGAATCTTTAACGCGCCTAAGAACAGATTACATTGATTTGTATTATCAACACCGTGTTGACCCAAATGTACCTATTGAAGAGGTAGCTGGTGCACTTAAAGATTTGATACAACAAGGTAAGATCAGACACTACGGACTGTCCGAAGCAGGGGCAGACACCATCCGCCGTGCAAATGCAATACATCCTTTAGCTGCAGTACAGAACCAATACTCGATTTGGACAAGGGAATCTGAAGAAAAGGTACTTCCTGTCTGCGAGGAATTGGGCATAGGCTTCGTGCCATGGGGTCCGCTTGGAACCGGATTTCTTGCAGGTAACATCACGGCTGATACCAAGTTTGATGCGGCTACTGACCTTCGTGCTAATTTTCCGCGCTTTACGTCTGATGCTATCAAAGCGAATATGCCACTTGTTGAGATGTTGCGTGAGATTGCCGCTAGAAAAGATGCAAACCCGGTACAAATTGCCCTTGCATGGCTGCTGGCTCAAAAACCTTGGATCGTACCAATACCAGGCATGGATAAAGTTGAATACATTGATGACAACATCAAATCGGTAGAGCTGGAACTGACTTCGGAGGACCTAAAAGAAATTGACAAAAGACTCTCAGAAATCAATATTCAAGGTGCCCGGTTAGATTCAGGATTGTTGGGTCTATCGGAAGAGTAAGCAAAGTGAGGTTCTTAAATTATAAGGGGTAGATCATAAGCCAATAGCTATGGAAACGGATAGACCAGATGATAATAAGTTGCAGGTACTTGATGTAACCCGCCAATTGACACAATTAATGATTGATAAAAATATAGAGGAACTGCGCAAAATTTTAAGTCCAGATTTCACACTCACGCATATGACAGGTTATGTCCAGCCGAAAGATGAGTGGTTCTCCGAGATTGAAACTGAGCGAATGAAATATTATTCTTATAAAGAGGTGAAAACCTTAGTGCAAATAGATGGAGACAAAGCCACGTTTGTTGGGCAGAATGTTCTTGATGCGCGAATTTGGGGCACGCGAAATGACTGGCGTTTGCAACAAACAATGCGTCTTGAGAAACGGAATGGGAAAATGGATCATCTTGGAATCGGTAGCGACCACATTTTGAGCACGCTAACCGACACTCAAATTGTTCGAGCCACATAAAGTCGCTAAGGATCAGTAAAACATAATTCAATTAAGTTTAAAATACGAAGTCATGGAAAGTAGAATATTAGGAAAAAACGGATTAGAAGTCTCGGCTCTTGGAATGGGCTGTATGGGATTGAGCTATGGTTATGGCCCGGCTACGGACAAACAGGAAGCTATCAAATTAATCAGACAAGCATACGAAGAAGGAATAACCTTTTACGATACTGCGGAAGCCTACGGTATTGCAAATGAAGAATTGGTGGGGGATGCCTTGGCTCCGTTTAGAAAGAATGTGGTTATTGCTACCAAATTTGGTTTTAGGGACGGCGATGCCAGCAAAGGGCAAGATAGCCGACCAGAACGCATCAGAGCTGTAGCTGAAGAATCATTAAGACGATTGAAAACCGACGTTATTGATTTGTTTTATCAGCACAGAGTAGATCCAAACGTGCCGATGGAAGATGTCGCAGGAACAGTTAAAGATCTCATTCAAGAAGGCAAAGTAAAACACTTCGGTCTTTCAGAAGCAGGTGTTGAATCAATTCGAAAAGCACATGCCGTTCAACCCCTAACTGCTTTACAAAGTGAGTATTCAATTTGGTGGAGAGAACCTGAGAAAGAAATTCTAGCGACACTTGAAGAACTGGGAATTGGTTTTGTCCCATTTAGTCCCTTAGGTAAAGGATTTTTAACTGGTGCTATAAATGAGAACACAAAATTTGACAGTAAAGACTTTCGAAACGTTGTACCCAGATTTACTGAAGAAAACAGGAAGGCCAATCAAAAACTTGTGGATTTATTAGGTTCGATCGCGACACAAAAGCAAGCAACACCGGCACAGATTGCACTCGGCTGGTTATTGGCACAAAAACCTTGGATAGTTCCCATTCCTGGTACGACTAAATCTAACCGGTTGACAGAAAACATTGGTGGAGCCAATATTAATTTGTCTGTAATGGATATTAAGATGATTGATGATGCTTATGCCCAAACAACCATATATGG
>JAQBOT010000380.1 GCA_028287885.1 Pedobacter sp. | reverse complement strand
CTTGTACTGGTTTCCTTTTTTTCACTACGGCCAGGCTGGCCATGTGGTACTCTCACCTATTAGTCATACCCGCATCTTTGGGGTATTGCAACGGATTGCACTTTGCTATTGCATAGCCTCGCTGATGGTTTATTTTCTTTCCATTAGAACTGTGGTGATCTTAAGTGCCGTGTTTTTGATAGGTTACTGGGTGATCCTATTGGCCTTCGGAAATCCGGCTGACCCATTGAGCATGCTCGGGAACGCTGGAACGTACTTAGATAAAGCAATTTTAGGTGATAATCACATGTACAACGGAGAAGGCGTGCCATTTGATCCGGAAGGGATCCTGAGTACACTTCCTGCGATCGTTAACGTGGTTATCGGGTATTTAACTGGCTTGTTCATACAGAAAAAGGGAAAAGGCTATGAGACAATTGCAAAGTTGTTCTTTTGGGGTTGTATCCTTGTGTTGCTTGCCTTATGTTGGAACGCTGTATTCCCGATTAACAAGAAACTGTGGTCAAGTTCATTTGTGCTTGTCACTTGCGGTATTGATCTGCTTCTTATAGGAAGTTTAATCTACATCATTGAGGTACTTGCCTGGGACAAATGGACAAGATTTTTTACGGTGTTTGGTAAAAATCCGCTCTTTATTTACCTGGTCTCCGAAGTCTTGTTAACGATAATTGATACTATTTTTCCAGGCTTACATTTCAATCAATGGATAAGCCTCAACTTTTATCAGGTGGTCGCACCAGGTCCACTCGGATCTTTGCTATTTGCAATAAGCTTTATGCTGGTTTGCTGGCTGGTCGGATATATTCTCGACAAGCGGAAAATATATGTTAGGGTATAATAAAAGTTAAAACAACCAAATAAGAACTATGAAGGGATTACTCGTATTGGGCGTACTGACGAGCAGCTGTATTGCTGTCAACGCTCAAAAAAACAACAATGTGCCTGTAGGCATGGACTTGAAATATGAAGTACAGCGAGCCGGGTATAAGAATTCCGATCAGGCACTGTCGCTTCTTCGAATTAGTAGCACCGACAAAAAAACACTTCCGCCTACTGGCTGGAGTGTTTTTTTTAATGGAGGTGGTCTGAAGATTGCAGATGAAGATGCAGCGAAAGCTACAGTCATTCATGTAAATGGCGACTTATTCAAGCTGGTGCCAAAAGGAGGTAGTCCGGCGTTAATACAGGAATATCACCTGGTGTCTGACGTACCGAAAAGCGTGTCTGACCTTCCAGGAGGATTTTACTTGGTCTGGGACGCAAGTCCTGAAAAAGGTGTGCTATTTAACAAGGTGAGTGTGAGCTCGGCCATTGACCGCATTAAAGCCGAGCAGGAACTTGCAGCGAAGGCATATACCCAAAATCAACTGGTTACCAACATTCCAGCAGCAAAGCTGCCGGCAGTGTTTCCGACACCACTTAGCTATAAAAAAGCAACAGGCGCGTTTACTGTTAATTCTGCTTTGAGAATAAAAGCAGAGCCTATGTTTATGGCTGAAGCACAGCTGCTCGCGCAGGCTTTGTCAGCTGGCCTAGGGAAGTCTATCACCGTTAACGGGCCAGGCTCCGGGCCTGCGATTGTTTTTACCAAAGACACTGTAAGTGCGGCAGAAGGCTATAGTATGCGGATCGGACCACAGGAGATCCGAATTGGTGCATCCACTGCGGCGGGAGCGTTTTATGGTGCTCAATCACTACAAAGTATGCTACCGGCGGCTTTCTTCGCCAAAACTCAGAAGTCCGTGTCGCTTGCGGCAGCAGAAATATACGACAAGCCCCGTTTCGGCTTTCGCGCATTTATGTTGGAAGTTGGGCGTAATTTTCAGCCAAAAACCGAAGTGCTCAAGGTCCTTGACCTTATGGCCCTCTATAAGCTAAACGTCCTTCACTTTCACTTGAATGATGACGAAGGCTGGCGATTGGAGATCCCGGGATTACCCGAGCTAACTGAAGTCGGATCAAAGCGTGGTCATACCACAAACGACGCTAATAACCTGCTGCCATCTTATGGTTCGGGTCCAGTTGTTGGTGTAAATTCTGGAAGTGGTTATTATAGCCGTGCGGATTATATTGAAATTCTGAAATACGCAAAACAACGTCACATTAAGGTTATTCCAGAAATTGAAACCCCGGGCCATGCACGGGCGGCTATAAAATCTATGGATGCAAGATATCAGAAATACCTAAAATCTGGAGATAATGCTAAAGCGCAGGAATATTTATTGCGCGACTTGCAGGATAAGTCGGTTTACCGCTCGGTACAAGGTTGGAGTGATAACGTAATCAATGTTGCACTTCCATCGGCGTACCACTTTTTAGAGAAAGTGACCGATGAAATAATCTCCATGTATAAAGATGCCGGGGCTGATTTGGAGACTGTACATTTCGGGGGAGATGAAGTTCCGCCTGGTGTGTGGACGCAATCTGAAGCTGCAAAACAAGTTATGGCGAAAGACACGGCAGTTAAGAATGCCGATGACCTGTGGCCATACTACTTTAGTAATGTAAACAAGATGCTGAAGAAGAAGAATCTATACTTGTCGGGCTGGGAAGAGATTGGCTTACATAATGTGGTTGTAAATGGCAAGAAAGCGATGGTTGTAAACCCTGCATTCAAAGAAGAGAACTTCCATACTGATGTTTGGAACAACATCAACGGAAATGAAGATTTGGCTTATCGCCTGGCAAATGCTGGGTATAAAGTAACGCTGACAAACGTGACCAATCTTTATTTTGATCTTGCTGCAAGTCGAAGCTTTGATGAGCCCGGTCAATACTGGGGTGGTTATGTTGATGTTGACAAACCTTTTTACTTTGTGCCTTTTGATTATTATAAAACAATGAAAGAAGACACCAGGGGAGAACCGATTGACAAAAGCGTTTTCAATAACAAGGTGCGCTTAACTGAAGCCGGTAAAAGCAATATAATCGGTTTACAAGCCCCTTTATGGAGTGAAACGATTCATACTCCAGAACGATTGGAGTATATGCTTCTTCCTAAAATGCTTTCACTTGCCGAACGTGCATGGGCTAAAGATCCGGAATGGGCAACTGAGCAAGACGCAAGCAAGTCTGAAGCGCTCTACAACACAGCTTGGTCTGAGTTTGTTAATGTGATTGGTAAACAAGAGTTGCCGAAGTTAGATTATTACGCAGGTGGCTTTAATTACAGGATTCCTGCACCTGGTGTAAGCCTTGTGAATGGCAGCATTGCAGCAAACATCCTTATTCCGGGACTTACTATCCGGTATACTACAGACGGAACAGAAGTAACAAAATCCAGTCCGGTCTACAAACAACCAATTCCGGCAAAAGGAACAGTAAAGCTTGCTGCTTTCAACCAAAAGGGAAGAGGCGGAGCAACGATAACATTGAAAAACTAAGGAAGCCTAAACAAGCAAGTCATTCTGTACGTTATACATTAAACGTAAAACATGAAGGATTTTGCAATCGTCTACGATCTTGACCAAACAATTCTTCCGGCATCTGCGGTGCCGGAAGATACTTTTTTTCCAATCTACGACGCGATTCGCGCAGCAAACAACGGCCAGGTGCCTGATGATGAGCTAGAGAAAGCACTAAAGAAGATACGCACTGTATCTATGGATGTGATTGTGAAGGAACACAACTTCAGTCCTGAAATGGAGGAGGCTGCAAAGCAAGCTTTTTTAAATAACGATTATGAGTTTTCATTAACACCTTTCGAGGATTATTCTGTCCTCAAGCATATTCCTGGGAAACGATTTCTGGTAACTTCCGGTATTCCAAAGATACAGCAGGCAAAATTTGACTGCCTTTTTAAGGAAGGGGATTTTACCGAAATCTACGTAGATAACATATACGATGAAAACAGGCTGGGCAAGAAGAAAATCTTTGAAAAAATAGCCCATGATAATGACCTGATACCGGACTTAGTTTGGATTGTAGGCGATAACCCGGATTCAGAAATTACTGCTGGAAATGAACTTGGAATGAAAACTGTTCAAATCATTCGGCCAGGGATTGAGCAATCTGATAAAGCATCTTATGTCATCTCTTCTTTTTTTGAACTCAACGATTTGGTTACCAAATGGCGAGCTTCGTTGAAATTCAAGGCTTGATTTACATTGGTAATTTAATTCTGTAGATAGTATAAGGGCTTGTACGCTTGTTAATACCGTTATTATAGTCTGGCTGCTTCTGGATCTGGGAACATGATATGTAGAGATATCCATCTTTCGAAACGGAATAACTATCTGGCCAGATCAATCTGTCATCCTGGATCAGCGTGCTCATTTTTAAATCTGGACTGATCTTTACAATGGCAGATTTCTGCAGGTCTCCAAGGTAAAGGTTACCCGCTTGATCAAAGATCATCCCGTCAGTTGTGACAAATTTACCAAGATCCTCGACCTTTGCTGCGAGTTCCTGTGCACTAAAGGATTCATTGCGTAGGTCTTCGGTTTTAACCCGGTATAATTTGTTGTCGGTAAGCGGTTTGTAATATAGCCACTTGCCGTCAGGACTAAGTGCGATTCCATCAGAATGCATTTTCACCGGAACATCATTTTTTGTTAATTCTTTTCCATCTATTATGAACTTAAAATCTGGAACAGAGCGTACGGAATAATGACTTTGAAGTACTTGCCTTGCTTTTCCGGTTTTTAAATCAACAATTACAATCCCGCCGGTATTCGAGTTGGTTAAATACGCAAATTGTAATTTTGTGTCGACCCGCACATCGTTAATATAACTGTTCTCATCAGCAATACCCTGAAAGGTGTAAACCTT
>JAQBOT010000041.1 GCA_028287885.1 Pedobacter sp. | reverse complement strand
CTTTTGGGCTGGAGATTGTAATACTTATTCGTTTTTCAACAACCTGCTCTAATTCAGGCGCTTTTGATTCTTTAGATGCAGAAAAAATGAAGGGAAACGCGACGATAATTGTTGCGTAAGTGAATTGTTTTAAATGTGGCAAAGTTTTCATGGTTCAAAGGTTTGTACTTATAAACCAATTTGAATGCCAGAATTCCAATAAGTTAAGGATCTTTAATGAGTTGTGATAGATTGTGTTATCTGACGTAAACGGTTTTAATATTTACAAACTCATGGATTCCAAATATTCCCAGCTCTCTTCCAAAACCAGAATGATTAATGCCCCCGAAAGGCAGTCGCGGATCTGATTTTACCAATGAATTTACAAAGCTGCATCCCGCCTGAAGTTCGTATTTCGCTATACGTTCACCTTCCTGTATATTTTGGGTGAAAACAGCAGAGCCAAGGCCAAAGGAGGTGTCGTTTGCAATTCGTATTGCGTCGACAGTATCTTTGGCAGTAAAGACGGATGCAACCGGCCCAAAGGTCTCCTCTTCGTAGGCTGGCATTCCTTTTTTGATGCCTGTTAAAATGGTCGGCGTGTAGAACGCATGTTCGCCCTCGGCTTTAGGAATAGATCCACCCAAAATACATTTTGCACCAGCCTTGATGTTCTCCTGCACTTGCGTATGCAACTCGTCACGCAAGTCGACTCGGGCCATCGGTCCGAGTTCGGTATCTGCATCCAGAGGATTCCCTGTATGTTTTGCGGCCATGCATACTACAAAACGTTCCAAGAATTCGCGCTCCACGCTTTCTGCTACGATGAAGCGCTTTGCGGCAATGCAACTCTGCCCGTTGTTGATCAACCGGCTTTGTGCACAAACTTCAGCTGCAAGTTCAAGGTCTGCGTCTTCCAGAATAAGATAGGGATCGCTACCTCCAAGTTCAAGCACTGATTTCTTTAGCAAACCGGCAGCTTGCTCTGCTACTTTCATTCCAGCCTGTGTACTGCCCGTGATCGTGACCGCCTTAACCAATGGATGAGCAATTACTTTGCTGGTCGTTTTACTGTCGATCAATAAGGTTTGGAAAACATTTTCTGGGAATCCTGCTTGCAATAGGACTTCCTCAATTGCCAAAGCGCAGCCCGGGACATTGGACGAATGTTTAAGAATCCCACAATTGCCCGCCATTAACCCTGGCGCGATAAAACGGAAAGCTTGCCAAAAAGGAAAGTTCCAGGGCATAATTGCCAGAACAATTCCCAGGGGCTGGAAGCTGACGAAACTTTTTGTGGCCTCCGTTGCTACCTCGCGATCTTCAAGGTATGCTTCGCCGTTTGCTGCATAGTATTCACAGACCGATGCGCACTTCTCTATTTCCGAATTGCCGTCTTTAAGCGGTTTACCCATCTCCATGGCCATTAGTAAGGCAAGATCAGTTTTACGCTCCCTTAAAACCTTAGCTGTATTAGTTAAAAACATGGCTTTTTCGCCTTTCGGTATAGCTCTCCAGTCCAACCAGGCGCGTTGAGCCGATTCAATTTTCTTGTTTATAGTAATATCATCGTCCGCAGGATAGTTTCGGATAAGTTGGCCGTTGACAGGATTGATCGATTGAATTGGCATATGGCAAATACTATATAATAAAAAAACGGAGTTAGTTCTTTCGAATTAACCCCGTTCTAAATTAACGCTCTCCCTATAAAGACGGCACAAAACACAAAATATTATATCTAAGTCTAAAAATATTTTGGTAAGCCATTTTACATCGGTAGTTTCTGGCAGTTACCTTTATAATAATCCTTTTTAAGGCACTAACAATCAAGCATTCGAGCGACGCAGGTAATCCGTTTATTTCCTCTGCTTACAAAAAGCACAAAACACAAAACATTTTTACATCCTTTTTCATTGATGATAACATGAGAGAAAGGACTGATTTAAACAAACGAACAATTGGCGTTAATTTCGATAATGCGGAAAACGCAAATATTTTCCTTTGGGCCCCTCTTGCCGAGCAGGTACAGCTTGTGATCAAGGATAAAGATACGACACTAGAACTTCAAAGGGCTGAGGAATACGGCTTTTGGCAAACAAGTACTTCCCTGCTTCGTCCGCATGACAGGTACAAGTTTAAGATAGACGGAAAAGACCCGCTTCCGGATCCGGCATCACTGAGCCAGCCCGATGGTGTGCATGAGGATTCTGAGGCCTTCGATTTAAAAACAATTAAATGGATGGACCAAAATTGGAACAACATCCCTCTGGCGGATTACATTATTTATGAACTACATGTAGGCACATTTTCTGACTCCGCAGATTTTGCGGGTATTATACCTAAGCTTGATCATTTGATCGAGCTTGGTATTACGGCCATAGAGATCATGCCGGTAGCTCAATTCCCTGGGAGTAGAAACTGGGGTTATGACGGTGTATTCCCTTTCGCTGTTCAGAGTTCATACGGTGGTCCGGAGAAGCTTCAAGAACTTGTTCAGGCCTGCCATTTAAAGGGTCTTGCCGTTATTTTGGATGTAGTTTACAACCATGTTGGTCCGGAAGGTAATTATTTTGGGCAGTTCGGTCCGTTTTTTACAGATAAATATCAAACACCATGGGGCCAGGCCATCAATTTTGATGACGCATATTGTGACGGGGTTCGTGACTATTTTATAGAAAATGTTTTGATGTGGTTCCGTGACTTCCACATTGATGCCTTACGGATGGATGCTGTTCACGCGATCAAAGACCTGAGTGCAACACATATTTTGCAAGATATAAGGGCGCATGTTGATCGCTATATGCAGTCAAGCGGCAAGTCCCATCACCTGATCATTGAATGTGACCTAAACGATCCACGGTTTTTAGACGGGGAAGATAAAAATGGATTTGGCATGGACGCACAATGGATCGATGAATTCCATCATGCATTGCGAGTGACGGCAGGAGAGTCGCGGACAGGCTATTATGAAGACTTCAGTGGAATAGATTCCCTGGCCAAAGCGTACAAGGATGCATATGTTTACGATGGGCAATTTTCGAATCACCGTAAAAAGTTGTTCGGCAAAACAGCTGCTGAACATGGCGGATCAACCTTCATTGTTTTTTCTCAAAATCATGATCAAGTTGGGAATCGCATGCTTGGCGAGAGAAGCAGCAGCCTGTATAGTTACGAAATGCAGAAACTACTTGCTGCTGCAGTAATGTGCAGTCCTTTTCTACCCATGTTGTTTATGGGTGAAGAATGGGGAGAAACAAACCCCTTTCTATACTTTGTAAGCCATACCGATCAGGAGCTGAATATGATGGTAAGAAAAGGCAGAAAAGCGGAATTTGCAGCCTTTCATAGCCAAGGGGAAGCTCCTGATCCAGATAAATTAGAAACATTTGAGCAGTCCAAACTTCAGTGGGATCTGTTGGATGTAGATATTCATCGTACCTTATTTCAGTACTATAAGAAGCTGATTGAGTTAAGAAAAAGCCACCCCGCCTTAAGCAGCGGCAGCAGGGTCAATCTTCATGTGTACGTCTATGAAGATGAAAATTCGCTTATATTAAAACGTTGGGAGGGTGCTGAGACGATCTATTGTTTCATGAACTTCTCCAAAGGTCAGCAAACCATTAGACTCCAGAAAGATCTTGGCGACCTTACACTTTTGCTTAACTCTTCTGACGCCAAATGGAATGGTCCAAACATGGCAGAGAATGCCACTTTTACTGGCACAGAACTATCATTACAATCGGAATCAATCTCTATTTACCTTTCAAAAAATGAATAATCTGGTCTCTACGTATAGAATACAGTTTAATAAGGAATTCACTTTGAGCAACTTCAGGGAGATCATCCCGTACTTACACAAACTTGGTGTGAAGACGGTCTATGCCTCTCCAATCTTTGAAGCGAGCCCCGGGAGTATGCATGGGTATGATACAGTTAATCCCCTGCGCATTAGTCCGGAGATCGGTGATGAACAGGAGCTTATAGCTATCTCAGAACAGCTAAAATCGTTGGGTATGATCTGGATACAGGATATTGTTCCCAATCACATGGCTTTTCATCAAAACAACCTCTGGTTAATGGATGTACTGGAGAAAGGACCAAAATCCGAGTACGCTGATTTTTTTGATATCAACTGGGCTGGAAGCAAGGATGAACCTATCATGGTGCCATTCTTAGGTTCGGACTTGCAAGATGTTGTGAAGAACAAAGAATTGAAGGTTGTAAAAGAGGGCGAGCGCTTCCAACTACACTATTTTGATACACCATATCCTCTAAACGCAACTGCTCAGCAGTTGCTGAAAAATGAAGATATAGAAGCTTTTAACGCAGATTCACAAAAGTTGCTCGAGCTTGCTGATTCTCAGTTTTACAGATTGTGCAACTGGAAGGAAAGTGATAGGAAAATAAATTACCGTAGATTCTTCACTGTAAATAGTTTGATTTGCCTAAACATTCACCACAAACATGTCTTTGTTGCTTACCATAAATACATCCTTTCACTTTTACAGCAGAATATTTTTCAGGGCTTACGTGTAGATCACATTGACGGCCTGTTTGATCCGAACGCCTATCTTGACATGTTGAGGGAAGTTGCTGGTGAGGATACCTACATTATTGTAGAGAAGATCCTGGAAGAAGGCGAAAAGATGCCACAGATCTGGCCAATTCAGGGTACTACAGGATATGAATTTTTGGCCACAGTAAACAATCTCCTGGTTAACGGCAAAGCGGAACATGAATTCAATAAATATTACCAGCAGCTTGTTCAAAGTCAGGAGGATATTGAATCGCAGATTTTCGCGAAGAAACGGGCCATTTTAAAAGATCATATGGCCGGGGAACTTGATAACCTGGTACAGCTGTTCTACGACCTCGAACTGGCAAATGAGCAGATGCAATCGGATACTGATGCGACACTTTTAAAGGACACTATAGCCGAACTTCTCATCCGATGCCCGGTTTATCGCTACTATGGAAGTACCTTTCCACTTTCGGAACACGAAGAATCTGAACTTAAAAAGCTGCTGAAAGCAGTTGAAGTCAAGGAACTCGAGCCTGGTATCCAGCTGTTGAAGGAAGTGTGGATAAAGGCGCCTCAGCGACAAGATTCAGATTACAACGATAAAGCCTGTTTGTTCTACAAACGATGTATGCAGTTCAGTGGTCCGTTAATGGCTAAAGGCGTAGAGGACACTTTGATGTATACCTACAATCGGTATATCGGCAAAAACGAAGTTGGCGATTCGCCGGAAGGATTTGGAAAATCGCCGCATGAGTTTCATCAGCAAATGCTTGAAAGGCAAAGCTTATGGCCGATGGCCCTAAATGGTACTTCTACCCACGATACCAAAAGGGGAGAGGATGCCCGGGCAAGATTACAGGTGATTACAGACCTGCATGCCGAGTGGCTGGAGCATGTTAAGAATTGGCAGAAGCTAGATGAAAACTTGAACGCTGACAGCAAGCCGGATGGTAATGACAGGTACTTTATTTATCAAACACTCATCGGTACATACCCCATGCCGGGTGTATTGGAGGAAAGTTATCAGTCGCGAATGGATGCGTATCTTGAAAAGGCATTCAGAGAAGCGAAAACACATACTGGTTGGTCGGAGCCAAACGAAGAATATGAATCTGCAGCTAAAAAGTTTAGTGCAGCTTTGCTTGAAGACGAGGTTGGATTTCGTCGGAGCTTTGACGGATTTCACACTAAAGTTTCAGATTATGGAATAATTAACTCCCTGGTTCAGATTGCGCTGAAGTTTACCTGCCCAGGCATCCCCGACGTCTATCAGGGTACGGAGCTTTGGGATTTTAGCTTTGTTGATCCGGATAACCGCAGGCCAGTTGATTATGAGCAGCGTTCAGCCTGGCTGAATGGTTTCTCAGAAGAACAAACCTTAGCCGAGCTTTGGGAGGATCGGTACACGGGTAAAATCAAGCTCTGGCTGGAGCATATGCTCTTGAAGGAACGTCAGCAGTTTGAATTTAGAGATGCTCAATATATCCCCCTAAAGGTAAAAGGGCACTACGGGGATAATATACTGGCCTTTGCACGGCGTTACGACTCTACCTGGATCGTTACCGTTGTTCCTTTGCATTTTGCTGCAATATGTGAAGGCATGCAGGTGGACTTTGCTGATTTTGACTGGAAGAATACATCTGTTCGCTTTCCGGAAGAGGCTCCAGATACCTGGGTTAACCTATGCAATAAGGAAACCGGTAAAGTTGAATCTGAAATTCCAGTGTCTGACCTATTCGGCGACTTTCCATTGGCCATTCTAAGGCTGGAACAGCCGAAGACCAACAGAGCTTCAGGTATTCTAATGCACCTTACCTCGCTACCCTCAGCCTTTGGCATCGGCGACATGGGCCCGGAAGCAATTAAGTTTGTAAATTCACTTTCACGCAGCAATCAAAAATTCTGGCAGCTGTTGCCATTGAACCCGATTACGAACGGTCAGAGTTACTCGCCTTACAGTTCAATCTCCAGCATGGCCGGCAACACCTTATTAATTAGTCCGGAAGTACTGGAGAAAGACGGACTGCTAACGTCAGAGGAGCTGCAACAATTTATTGTTAAGAAGTCAGATCAAGTGAACTATGCTGAAGTTGAGCAAAGTAAGGCTCAGATCTATGACTTGGCATATCAACGATTTAAAACGAAGAAAACGCATCACCTTGTTCAGGAATATCTATTATTTCTGAAGGCCGAAGCAGACTGGCTGGATGACTTTGTGCTGTTTACAGTGCTAAAAGACCAGCATGGGCAAAGTCCATGGAATGAATGGCCAAAAGAATTTCGTCGACGGGACGCAGCCTCCCTGAAAGAATTTAAACACACCTATAAAGAAGATCTGACTAAAGCTAAATGGCTCCAATTCGTATTCTTTAAGCAATGGAAGAGTCTTAAGGCCTATGCTCACCAACATCAGGTACAACTTTTAGGGGACCTGCCGTTCTACATTAGTTATGACTCTGTTGACGTGTGGGCGAACCCCGGATTGTTCAAACTGGATGAAGAAGGAAATAAGATCTCTGCAGCGGGGGTTCCGCCAGATTACTTCAATGCAGATGGACAGTTGTGGGGAATGCCAATTTATAGATGGGATGTGATGGCAGGCGACAATTACACTTGGTGGAAAAAGCGGTTGAAGAAAAATATGGAATTGTATGATCTGTTACGCCTGGATCACTTCCGTGCCTTCTCCTCTTATTGGGAAGTTCCGGCAGGAGAAGAAACCGCGAAAAAAGGAGAATGGGTTCCAGGTCCCGCCTCGGCCTTTTTTACTGCAATGCAAGAGGAGTTTCAACGCCTGCCATTTGTAGCTGAGGATCTCGGGGAAATAAGCGATGATGTGTACGAACTGCGGGATGCGTTTGAAATGCCAGGCATGAAAGTACTGCAATTTGCTTTTGGGGAGGATATGCCATACTCCATCCATATCCCACACCAATATTCAACAGATAATTGCGTTGTTTATACCGGTACCCACGACAACAATACAACAAAAGGCTGGTACAAAAATGAAAGCAGTAAGCTGGACCGAAGAAACATGATGCATTATCTCGGTACCGATATCAATAAGAACAACGTCTCTTTTCAGCTAATCCGGCTGGCCTTCGCATCAACGGCAAAGTTGGCGATCGTTCCTATTCAAGATATATTAGGCCTGGGAAAATCGGCAAGGATGAATACCCCTTCTTCGACAGAGAATAATTGGGGCTGGCGAATGCAGTCCGGTGATTTCAGCCGAAACCATGAAGAGCAACTGCGTATCTTGACACGGATATTTGGACGTTATTAATCGCTTTCTATTTCCTTAACGGCAAGCTCTTCTTTCTTTGAGATGAGCTTGCCGGTTTTAAGGTCTATGCGAATCTTATTGTAAAAGCTCATATAAATGTTCGCAATCCACACCAAAGAAAAGCCTGAAAGAAGATATCCACGCCAGTCGTCCATGTAAATTTTATAGTGTGTGAGAATAAGGATGAAGACAGTGACATAATGGCTAAAGCAGTATTCACAGGTAAATAAGTAAAAAAACTTCCTTCGGAACAGCGAGCGTTCTTCTACGGAACGTTTAACACAATATTCCCTGGGTTCCCTGAAAACTTCTTCATGGGTAACAGTCCAGGCGATACAAGCGACCGGGATCGCTAAAATAAACAACCAATATAGTGCAGGATCTTGAGACATAGCTATATTACAAATATGAAAATCAATTGTTTGCTTAAGGCTGACATTTAAAACAAGACGAAATGCGCCTGTGAAATTTCAAATGAATAGTTTTGTACTTTTTAATAATTATAGCAGATAACTATGGAGCAATCCAAATTTGAACGATTAACAGAATTAACTCAGGGCGATTATCAAGCATTCTTGTATGACTGCGATGGAACCTTGGCCGATAATATGCATGCTCATGCAAAGTCTTATGTTGAAGCCGCAAAAGAACATAACGTAGTATTCGATCCGGCGATTATCGATGAGCTTGCCGGATGGCCAATTGCCAATGTAGTAGAAGAAATCAATAGCAGGTACCAGGCGAATCTTATACCTTCAGAATTCAAGGTTAGAAAGGCGGCTATCTTTGAAGAACGGTATATGGAAGAAATTGAGCCCATTGACTATGTGGTTGAGCATTTAAAAGAAAACGCAGGTCGGGTGCGAATCGCCGTTGTATCTGGAGGCGATAGACCAGCAATAGAGCGTACTTTGGAATTACTTGGTATCCGGAACTTAGTTGAAGTTTTGGTTTGTTCTGGAGATACTGCCAAAGGTAAGCCATATGCAGATCCTTTCTTACGTGCCGCTGAACTTCTAAACGTAGACCCGGCAAAATGCCTGGTTTTTGAGGATGGCGTTCCAGGAGTTAAGGCGGCTGAAGCTGCGGGCATGCACTGGGTTAGGGTTGACCAACTAAAATTCGGCTAAAAAGGTCATATACCAGTGAAACGATCGGGATCAGCAGATTTGCCTTTACACTACGGGAAAGTACCTTCCTGGCTTGCCGACCGTATGTCAAAGCTTGGCTTTGCGATCACAGAAGCCATCATTACAGAATATGGAACTTCTGAAGTGCTGAGGAGATTAAGTGATCCCTTTTGGTTTCAGAGTCTGGGCGCAGTAATGGGAATGGATTGGCATTCTTCTGGGATAACTACGTCGGTGATGGGCGCCTTAAAGAAAGCCATAAATCCACATGCGAAAGAACTGGGTATCTACATTTGCGGTGGAAAAGGTAAGCACTCCAGGAATACTCCTCAGGAACTTTTAACCTATAGCGCCAGAACAGGTATAGATGGGCAGGAACTTGTACGCTGCAGTAAACTGAGCGCGAAGGTGGACAATACGGCTGTTCAGGACGGATTTCAATTGTACATGCATAGTTTTATTGTGGATGATAAAGGCTTGTGGACTGTTGTGCAGCAAGGGATGCAAACGAGTGGCTCTACAGCAAGGCGTTATCACTGGCACAGTGCCGGAATGAACTCCTTTGTGGATGAGCCGCATACCGCAATCTGCGGCGTAAATCAAGGCAGGATACTGAACTTAGTCGCCTCCGCAGCCTTGCCTGCAAGGAACTCGATATTGAGTATGACCTCAGAAGATCCGCAAAGAATGTTGGCTGAAATCCGGCACTTAAAAATGCCTGATCACCATGAAGTGAAGGCGAAGGATATTGATTTGAAGCGTTTGGGTGCAATGCTTTGGCTTAGCCATGAGAAGCAACCTGCAGACTTTGCAGAGTTGTTGTTGTTGGAGGGGATGGGACCGAGAACGCTGCAATCTATGGCGCTTGTAAGTGAAGTTATCTACGGCAGCCCTTCCAGATTCGATGATCCTGCCCGGTTTTCATTTGCACATGGAGGTAAAGATGGGCATCCATTTCCTGTTCCGGTAAAGGTGTATGATGAGACTATCGATGTGTTGACTAAAGCAGTACAAAAGGCGAAGATCGGCGCATCGGATAAACTTCAAGCGATCCAAAAACTTGGGGAGCTATCTCGAATGGCAGAAAGCGGCTTTACTCCGAATCAGAATTTCGAGGCCTTGGTTGAAAAGGAGCGGACTGACTCCTGGAAGTATGGCGGAAGAACGGTGTTTGGAAAGTCGAAACCGCCGCAAGAACAACAGTTAAAGCTGTTCTAATCTTATTGATGACTAATGTTGCTATCGAAATTATTATTGGTGTATTTTTGCATTAAGTTGCCGAAGTTATGTTTGGACTAAATAAGAAGCTTTTGTGCGGTGCTTTTGGCATTGTTTACATTATAACGATTAGCAGTTGCAGTATTTTAAAAAGAAATCGGGTAAGCGGTTCTCATGGTATACAAAAAAATGACTTCGATCTACCTATAGTTGTTTATCCTTCAAGCAATCCTGCCTCAAAGCGGTTGGTGATCATGCTTTCGGGAGATGGTGGCTGGCTCGATGCCAATGATCAATTGGCGGGTGCTTTTTCGAATCGGGGTTTCCATGTGATTGGCTTCAATTCCAGAAGCTATTTTTGGACGCAAAAGTCTCCTGAAAAAACCGCCGCTGATATTTCGTTGTTGATCAATCATTACACAAATCTCTATAAGACAAACCGCATTTATCTCGTTGGCTATTCTTTTGGCGCAGATGTAGCTCCCTTTGTTTACAACCGCTTACCTAAGGCTATTAAGCGCAGAGTGGTTGCAATTGAATTGCTTAGCCCTTTTGCCACTTCTGACTTCATGGTTCATACTTCTGATTTATTGAATATATCTTCAGACAATAAGCAGTATAGAGTTGCTGAGGAGCTGTTATCCATAAGAATTCCTGTTTTCTGCTTTTATGGTGAAAAGGAAAGTCCAAAAGCACTGGAGGGAGTTAAAAAAAGAAATTTTATCCTTAGACAGGTAGCCGGTGATCATCATTATGAAAGTTCCAGCAATGAAAAAATTGTTAATGCGATGCGCTCGTTACGCTTAATCAGATTCTAACATGAAGATCCTTAAATCAATTACATTTATCTTTTTTTTCCTATTCTGTTATAGCGTCGCAAGGGCTCAGCCCACGGCGTTACCCTTGTATGCCTTTCCAAAAGCAGGCAGTAAGCCAATGGTTGTATATCTGACGGGCGACGGTGGAATGAACAGTTTTTCAAAACTGCTCATTGCAAATTTGACTGCACAGGGTTACGCTGTTATTTCATTGGACACGCGAAAGTATTTTTGGGATGAAAAGACGCCTGTTGAATTCGGTAAAACGGCATCGGCATTCATAACTCAGTATCTTAAAGCCTGGAATAAGACATCCTTTTTATTGGTTGGATACTCCTTCGGTGCTGACGTTGGTTCTTTTCTGCCGCCACAGTTTGCAGGTAGTCTCTCGAGCCAGCTGAAATCTGTTGTGCTCTTGTCGCCAGGATTGTCAACCGGCTTTGTTACCAAGTTAAGCAACATGCTTGGTTTCTCAGGCTCTAACGGCGACAAGTACAAGGTTTATCCACAACTTATGAAAAGTCCGGCTCCAGTTTTGTGTGTTTTTGGCAAAGATGAAGACAGCAACTTTTATTCGCAACTCAAGGTGGGCGGAAAAATTCGCAAGACAACTGTGCCAGGCTCGCACCGGTATGATGACAATGTAGCCCTTATTTCAAAAATCATTGTAGAAAGTCTTTAGTTGCCTTCGGAGACTCTTTTTAATGCACGTGGTGCTTGTAGCAGGTGATAGTTGTGGCTGTAAATTAGATACTTCTTTTCCCAATGCGGAAAGAACTTGTCTTTATACTTCCTTAGCCCTTTAAACTGGCCAAACATTTTAAAGTTTTCGTAGGCATATTTGATCGTCTTCTGGGTTATGTTTACATCTTCCATCCCAGATAATGGGGCTAGGCCCATATTAACCGAGGAAAAGCCTTCTGCTTTTAAATAAAGAAAAGTTTTGGCAAGAAGCATATCCAGGACTCCATTAGGCGCATCACCAATCTTTCGGATCAGATCGTAAGTCGCCTCGCCCAGCGCATAATCTGGCACCAGGTTCAGGAAAGCGTAAACTTTTTCTTCCTTGTCCTCAATTGTCAGGATCGTTTGTTCTTTTAGGATAGAGGTGTCGAAAACACCCTGTGTAAAGGCAACTTCTTTCTGATCAAGATCTTTAAGCCAGTCTTCAGATACCTTCTCCAGCTTCTGCAAAATGCCTTCTTTTACTGGCGGCTTGTACACTTTCAATTCATAGCCTTCAGCTGTAAGCCGGTTTACAGCACTCCGGGTCGTTTTCATTTTGCCGCCGTCCATGGTAAAAGTTGTAAGGTCTAGAACGGCTTCTTCTCCGATTGGAATGGACTTTCTACCTATTGACCTGTAGAAGTCCAGTGAAGATTCAGGCACCCTGTAGTACGCGCTGATGAAGCCATTTTCACGACAGAATAATTCAAATTGCTCGACCATTTCTTTACGCCTGAGGTCGTTTTCTGCAACTGGATCTTCGAGCACCATAGCAAAATGCCTTGTTAATTTGAAGCTGATGAATGCAGTTCGGTCCTGATTAAAGAATAGGAGTTTATCTGGATAGACTTTGAAGTAGTCCAATGCAGATTTGCCATGTTTTTTAAGAATGTCTTCAGCGGTTTTAAAATCTTCAGGCGTGTTGAAAGGCTTCGAGAAGTAAGGCTTTAGCATGCTAAATATCAGCAGTAAAATTAGAGATGCTCCGGCTATGTAAATGGAGTCTTCAAAACGTGATCCGAAGCTGGTTCTTGGAACAAGAGCTTTGTCGTCTATAAGAAAGAAGAGTTTAAGCACTGCGGTGACCGCCTGGTCCAAATGGAAGTCAATACCGAAATGCCTCTTATCAATAAAATAGAAGCCGAGAACACCATAAGCTAATACTGCAACTACAGCATAAATTACTACGACGTAGTTGAAGGAGATAAACTTAGGATTTGGTTTGAGTTTGTAAAAGGTACGGGTGTACCACAACGAGGAGCCGGCAACAAAGGCAAGAATGGCTTCTTCGTAGTCAACGGCTTTGATGAGGTGGCCGAAAAATGAAAAGGCAGTGATGCTGATGGCTGCATACCACGCTCTCTTGGATCCCTGCAGTAAAAAGATGCTCAGCATAACCAGAATTAAGCCAAGCACAAGAACAAGCGAGTTACTAACGACAATTAAATCTTCAGGCAATAAGTTTTTCACAAAAAGGAGTCGCGAAGGAATAGCAGGTGTTATAGCTGAAATGATGTTTACAATGCCCAGGAGTAAAATGATTACGGCGGGTAAAATGCGAAGAATCAGATTGTCTTTCTTTGTTATAAAACTGACAATTCCTGCAACTAATGGAAGCCAGAATTCAAAGAACCTGAACAGCAAGGTGATGGTAGCAGCCGCAAGTATTGGAAAGCCAAATTGCTGTAAAAGAAAGGTTAAAGAGATCTCTATGGTTCCGATCCCTCGTAGAAAAGGAGAGATGACGAGGAGAATGACCATCACCATATAGCCTATGATTGCTGCGGGCCAGCTGGCGGGAAGGCCAAGGGCCTTCATAGAAATGTAGAGGTGTATGATGCCAATGAGTTCAATACCTACGGATACAAGTAACGTCAACCAAAACTGCCGCCGGTTGATCTTCTGGTCGATCATGTCGTCAAGGATCGTGGAGACGGAAGGCCGCACTCTGGACAACCATTGGTATGCTATGCCTTTGTTAGAAACAGAGTATATAAGAAAGATAAGCGTTGCGGTTAGTAGGAGCAGGAGGAAAAAACTTACGATTGCTGCCGTACCAAGCTGCGTGAAAAGTAGGGAAATACCTATAACCGGTATGCCTACAACAACAACAGAGAAAATGCCGCAAAATCCGAAGATCGTAGAGGCAAGGTGTATATTCGATTTCGAGATTCCATGATCCTCAGCTTCTTTGGTGAAGAAAGCGAGGGAGGAAAAGCCTCCGGCAGGCAGAAATACGCTGACAAGATTTCTTTTCAGAAACAGCCGAACTGCGGAGCTCAATGGTAGATGTTTATTCAAAGCTCTAAAGCTATGCACGTACATCTGTGCCTGGGCCAATATGTAAAGCCCGGTAACTGCCAGACCAAGCATGATGTACAATGGGTCACAGCTTGCCAACTGCGCTTTAATTCGGAACAGCTCAAGTCGCTGTTCACGAAAGAAGAATATTGCCATGGCAAGCATGAATGCTGCGACAAAAAACTGCCAAAAGAATTTATTGTAAATCAGTTTAGAAAAGTAATTGCTGGCCTTATGCATATTCTGCAAAGATAATAAAACACATAATCCAATGTTAAGAACAAAACTTAGGAAGATTTACGAATGATCTCCTATTGCTCTGCATGTCCTAATGATTTATAATTTACGGAAATATAACTTAGACAAGCTATAAAGTTTTCCTCGTTCAGTCTGTATTCAATGTCAAATCTAATTGTGATCCAAACGCACAAACGTTTTAATCTTTAAGTTTGTTGAGCTCTTTGAATTCTCAGGAACAATTATGATAGACAAGCAATTAAACAACATACCTTTTTCAGTTTTAGACCTTGCAACCGTTATTGAAGGTAAGACACCCGCAGACACATTTAAAAGCAGCCTTGACTTGGCCCGCCACGCAGAACAGCTCGGATACACCCGTTATTGGTTGGCTGAGCATCACAACATGATTAGTGTAGCGAGTTCCGCGACATCCGTAGTCATTGGTCACATTGCCGCTGGCACAAAAAGCATTCGCGTAGGCTCGGGTGGTAGT
>JAQBOT010000342.1 GCA_028287885.1 Pedobacter sp. | reverse complement strand
CCTAAGTACCCAACAGGGCCCCATTCAAGGTCATCAGGTCGGTGGGTCACCACGTATTTCGTTGCTGCATTCAAACCATTTGCCATCAGACTATTTCCCGCCTTCGGCCAGAAGCCTGCCCATAAGTCGTAGGTGCGGCGGCCAAGTAGCAGATCGAAGCCACTGCCTTGTGCTTCTAGTACAGCCTCTAGTCCAGCTATACTTCGAAACGGTGTTGTCCATCCGGTATGCATGAACCCGTCACCAGCTTCGTGCTGGATCACGCCGTCTAGCGAAATATGTTCCATGATCCTGATCTTTCTCATATAGTTTATATTTTAATGGTTGTTCAAAGATAAAATGGACGAGGGACAGTATGCGGGGCAATCACGACAATGTAGGGTCGGTTGGTGACCATCAGAAGTTCTATTCAGAAAATGCGACATGCACATTCTCCCTGAGGTTGTAATGCGAGCTCATCACCTCTCCATAAGCACCTGTACTTCGGATAGCGATCAAGTCGTTACGGAATGTTTCAGGTAGTTCCACTTCCTTACCGAAGCAATCCGTGCTCTCACAAATGGGTCCAACTACATCATAATTCAGCGCAATAGGTGTATTTGGTCTGCTAATGTTCTGGATCTGGTGATAGGCTTGGTACAATGCCGGACGCATCAACTCCGTCATACCGGCATCGAGAATAATGAAGTTTTTCTTCTTGCCATTCTTAACAAAAAGGACTTTGCTGATCAGCGATGAGCATTGACCAACCAACGCCCTACCCAACTCGAAATGCACTTCCTGACTAGGTTTACGTTCCAGAAAGTCATTAAAGATCTTGAAGTATTTACCGAAATCAGGGATTTGCTGGTCGGGATTGTGGTAGTCGATCCCTAGTCCACCGCCTACATTAAGAACCTTAACAGTGAAACCGCGCTCTTCAAACCATGTTGCGAATTCGTTTACACGGACACAAAGGTTCTTGTAAACATCCAGGTTCGTGATCTGAGAACCGATGTGGAAATGGATGCCTACAAACTGCAGGTTCGGTAATCGCCTTAGCGCATCGGCACAGGCTGGCAGGTCCCAGGAGTTGATTCCAAACTTGTTCTCATCTAAACCGGTGGTGATGTTCGCATGGGTATGGGCATCTACATTCGGATTAATCCGGATGGCGACACTTGCTGTTTTACCCTTTTTCGCTGCCAGTTCATTGATCACTTCTAGCTCTTGAATGGATTCTACGTTGAAGCAAAAAATATCTTGGTCCAACGCATAGTTGATTTCCTTGTCTGACTTACCCACGCCTGCAAACACGATGTTGTTTGCAGGGAAGCCAAGTTCCACCGCCTGGCCCACTTCACCTCCACTCACTGCATCGGCACCAAAGCCAACAGCCTTTATCCGGCTAACAATGGTTGGATTAAAGTTTGCCTTCATGGCGTAATGCACATGAAAATTACTCATTTTTGCGGCCAATGCGCAGGCATCAAGCGTCTTTTGCAATAATGTGAGATCGTAATAGTAAAATGGGGTGTCTAAATTTGCAAATTGCGCTATATCTTTATCAGAAAAACTCATGTTCAAATATCTTGTTGTATTTTGTTTAATTGGATTGATGTTGATCTTTATGGGGAATCATTTCGATCTTAAAAGGAATAAAATAACACATAGAGAATACAACAGAAGGATCCGCTTCTTCTTTATACTGGTTTTTGTTGTGTTCGGTATAATTGTTTATCTGCGTAAAAGGTAGCGCTACAACCACCTTTTCCGTAAACAGGTCTGCTACTAAAACAAACGGTTATGCAGGCTTCTTAAAGCCTCGACCTTGTCTTCCGTATTTATTAACAAGGATATGTTGTATTCACTGCCACCGTAAGAAATCATACGCAAAGGGATGTGCTTTACTGCTTCCAACACGCGAGATGCATAGCCATGTTTCTCTGCTCTGAAATCACCAACCACGCAGACAATGGTTTGGTCATGATCGATATCGACGGTACCAAAGTCCTGCAATTCTGCAACAATGCTATCCAGGTTATCTGTAAAGTCGATTGATAGGGAAATCGCAACCTCTGAAGTCGTGATCATGTCAATCGGCGTCTTATAACGCTCAAAAATTTCAAACACCTTCCTCAAGAATCCATAAGCCAAGAGCATTCTGCTTGAATGGATCTTAATTGCTGTAATGCCGTCTTTAGCTGCTATGGACTTTATTTTACCACGCTCGCTTTCGGCAGCAATGAGCGTACCTGGAGCTTTAGGCTCCATGGTGTTCAGTAAACGTACCGGAATTCTATATTTCTGTGCCGGGAATACAGATTGCGGGTGCAGAATCTTGGCACCAAAGTAGGCAAGCTCCGCAGCTTCGTCGAAAGATAACTTAGCAATTGGCTTGGTTCCTTTAACAATTCTGGGATCGTTGTTGTGCATACCGTCAATGTCCGTCCAGATCTGAACCTCCTCAGCAAGGATTGCAGCGCCTATTAAAGATGCAGTATAATCGCTTCCCCCACGTCTCAGATTATCTACTTCTCCGAAACTGTTTCTACAAATGAATCCTTGGGTAATAAACAGGTTAATATCTGAATGCTTTTCAATTAAGGGAATTAAATGAGCAGTTGTAAATGGTACATCAGGTTCGTGATCCTCATCGATTTTCATGAAATCAAGTGCAGGAAGCAATACGGACTTAACACCAATTGACTTTAAGTATATATGATATAAGGTAGTGGAGATTAGTTCGCCTTGCGCCAGAACCACTTTCTCTTCAATTGGTGTGAAAATATCATTGGCTAGGTTAGCGAGAAATCCGAAATGGTAATCGATAATCTCCTGCCCTTCTTCCCTAAACTCCTCAGCCGGCAACAGCGTTGCTACGAACTGGTTATAAGATTCCTTTAACTTATTAATTAAGGTTATGGCGGACTCTTTGTCTTCCTTCAAAAGTTTGCTTGAAATTTCTACTAAACTATTTGTTGTGCCAGAAACTGCTGATAACACAACAATTTGCCTCTCTGCTGGATTGATTATATTCAGTAATTTAGTCATTCGCTCAGGGCTGCCAACTGAAGTTCCACCAAACTTTAATATCTTCATTATATATGATTTGTTTTAGGGGTTAAGAATTTAATGTGCCTTTTATTTATATTTTTGCTGACAAAGAAAGGATAATTAAAAGCTTTTAATTAATTTACCTATCAAAGCCAGACCAAGGCGTGAAATTAAAAAAATCGCTGTTAATAACGACTAAAAGGCCCAATTTATTTGGAAATGGGGCCATGTAATCCAGCCGCCTCAAACAGGATACCCATATTTATTGTTCTTCAATCGAATTTAAAAAACCTCAAGATAGAAAAATGCAATTAGAACCATCTACATTAACAACCATAAACAAGTGGCTTAATGGTAATTACGACCAGGAAACAAAGGCTGAAATTCAGGAATTACTTGACAAGGAGGCTGTAACAGAACTTACTGATTCATTCTACAGAGACCTTGAATTTGGAACTGGAGGCTTGCGTGGAATTATGGGAGCCGGCTCAAACCGCATAAATAAATATACAATTGGTACAGCAACCCAGGGCTTGAGCAATTACCTGCTTAAGAAATATCCTGGTGAAAAGATAAAAGTTGCCATTGCACACGATAGTCGAAACAACTCTGATGTTTTTGCTAAAGTAACTGCAGATGTTTTCTCTGCAAACGGAATCCATGTTTACTTCTTTACTGAGCTTCGCCCGACGCCATTGTTGTCGTTTACCATACGCCAAATGGGTTGTCGCAGTGGGGTTATGCTAACCGCTTCACACAACCCCAAGGAATACAACGGATATAAGGCTTACGGCACAGACGGCGGACAATTTACTGCCCCTGACGATACGGAAGTAATGGAAGAAGTTGCAAAGATTACAGACATCGATCAGGTGAACTTTAACCGTATTGACGCAAACGTGGAGTTGATCGGTGATGAGATGGACGTAATCTATCTGAATAAAATAACTGAATTGTCTGTTTCTCCTGAAGCGATCCTTCGCCAGAATGACCTAAAGATCGTCTACTCTCCTATCCACGGTACCGGAATTACCTTGGTTCCTAAAGCGCTTGAGCAATTTGGTTTTACAAACGTAAGCCTGGTTGAGGAACAAAGTGAGCCAGATGGTAATTTCCCTACAGTAGTATACCCGAACCCGGAAGAAAAAGAAGCCTTGACGCTTGCGCTTAAGAAGGCACAAGATATTGATGCAGATCTTGTTTTAGCAACAGACCCTGATGCAGATCGCGTTGGTATCGCCGTAAAAAACAACGATGGTGAGTTTGTATTGCTTAATGGAAACCAAACCGGAAGTTTGCTGATCCATTATCTGTTGAATGCTTGGGAGGAAAAAGGAAAGTTGGACGGCAATCAATATATAGTAAAAACGATTGTTACCTCTAACCTGATCGACGAGATTGCAAAATCTAAAAACGTGACCTG
>JAQBOT010000321.1 GCA_028287885.1 Pedobacter sp. | reverse complement strand
AGGGGGTGATAAAATTGGTCGCAGGCGACTTGACACGCACTTTTTAGGATTTGAGAAGTTAGGCGCAAAGTTTATCTACGATAGCAAAAAGGAGTTCTTTAATGTGGATGCCACTGATTTACGGGGTGCTTATATCCTCTTGGATGAAGCTTCCGTAACTGGTACAGCGAATATAGTAATGACTGCAGTGCTTGCTAAAGGCACAACGACCATCTACAACGCGGCTTGTGAACCCTATCTTCAACAGCTTTGCAAGATGCTTAACCGCATGGGTGCAAAAATCTCGGGGATAGGATCCAACCTCTTAACTATTGAAGGCGTTAACAAACTCGGTGGAACAGAACATCGGATGCTGCCGGATATGATTGAAATCGGTTCGTTTATTGGCCTTGCTGCCATGACTGCATCCGAGATCACCATTAAAAATGTTTGCTACGATGAACTTGGTATCATCCCTGAAGTGTTTAAAAAACTGGGTATTAAGCTTGAGCGTCGCGGCGACGACATCTATATTCCATCTCAAGAGCACTACACGATAGAGTCTTTCATTGATGGCTCCATGTTAACGATTGCAGATTCACCATGGCCAGGCTTTACCCCCGATCTTTTAAGTATTGTTCTCGTGATTGCAACTCAAGCTAAAGGTTCTGTTTTGATTCACCAGAAAATGTTTGAAAGCCGCTTGTTTTTTGTAGATAAGCTGATCGAAATGGGTGCGCAGATCATTTTGTGTGATCCACACCGTGCTTCTGTGAACGGGATTGACAAGAAATACAAACTCAGGGGAATCAGCATGACCTCTCCGGACATTCGTGCTGGCGTATCCTTGTTGATCGCAGCGTTGTCTGCCGAAGGCAAATCAACAATCTATAATATTGAACAAATTGAACGTGGTTATCAGGATATCGACATCAGACTACGTGCCTTAGGCGCGCAGATTAAGAGAGTTGACGGAAATGGACCTGGTCACTAGTTAAATCCGGATTTACAGTTCAACCCCGTATCGTGTACACGATACGGGGTTTTTTGTTTTATAGTAATCTAGTCATTGAGATCCTCTTTTGATAATTCGGGCGTAACATACTGATAACATCGACTAATTACATTTGATCATGGAAAGCGAAATATGATAGCACAAACCATTATTAAGCATACTTAACTGCAAAGCCATGAGAACCAAGCCTTTTTTTTCCGTGATCATACCAGTTCACAATAAGCTGTTACACCTGAATCGTTCGATCAGTTCTGTACTGAAACAAACCTATATTAACTTTGAACTAATCATTATAGATGATGCATCTTCAGATGGCTCGGAGAATGAGATTTTAGAATTTGAAGATCCAAGAATAAGACTGTTCAAAAGAAATGTACCAGGGCCAGGTGGTTATGCTGCAAGGAATTTAGGCATCAAACATGCCCGATATGACTGGGTTTGTTTCTTAGATGCGGATGATGAATGGGAAATAAATCTTTTGGAAACCATCAAGCACACCATTGAAAAGCATGCGGAGGTAGACTGCGTTACCTGGGGTTGGAAAAATTCATTGGAAAATAGAAGCTGGTTGGATTTAACAAGCCTCAAAAACCATAAAGTTGATTTTCGCTATTTCTCTTTAACTGACTTTTTCAATCAAAGACATATCCTCTGGACTGGCGCAGTTGCCTTTAGAAAAAGCTTAATCTTGGATGCTGGAAGCTTTCCAGAAAGGGGCTATAAACGCGGCGGAGATGTTGATACCTGGATTAGGTGTTTGTCAAACAGCAAAGCCAACATTTGGATAAACAAAAGTATGGCGACCTACTACCTCGATGCATTGAATATGGTAACTAAACAGGTAAAAATGAATCCCGCCTATGCATTTTCTCCTCTCGTATTGCAACTTAAAGCGAGTACAGATGAAAAGCTGGTTAAGTCAATCAAGAGGTACCAAAATGAAAGAATCTTTAGTACAATTAGGGCGCAAATCATTGCGGGCGATGCCATTGATTATACACTAATTCAAAAAATGAATCCATCAGCGGAGTGTTGCCGCCTGATCAGCCGATTACTGTATAACAAGTTACGTTATGGCATTAAAAGTCTGAAGAACATGCAGTTTAGTAGACAACAGGAACAAACGGCTGAAAATCAGTTCCTCCAGCCTCTTTATGACTTCGATGAGTAATGAACAGGCTGGAGGCAGTTGATATTATGCTTCGTCGTTCAGGAAGCCTTTTTCTCTAAGCCAGTCGGGGTTAAACATTTTGCCCATATAGCGGCTTCCGTGATCTACAAAGATAACAACAACAACATCATCGGGCTTCAGCTGATCTTTAAGTTGCAATAAGCCGGCAACAGCAGCTCCTGCAGAGTTACCAACAAAGATGCCTTCCTTCAAGGCAACATCCCTAGTCATCAAGGCTGCGTCTTTATCGGTAACTTTCTCAAATAGATCGATCACATCGAAGTCGACATTCTTAGGTAGAAAGTCTTCACCGATACCTTCAGTGATGTAAGGATAAATTTCGTTTTTATCCAAAATACCAGTCTCCTTATACTTCTTAAACACGGAACCATAAGTATCGATACCCCATACTTTGATGTTTGGATTCTGTTCCTTTAGGTAACGGCCAGCACCAGAGATTGTGCCTCCGGTACCTACACCCACCACCAGGTGGGTTATTTTACCGTCAGTCTGCTTCCAGATTTCCGGACCAGTTTGCTCATAATGCGCCTGAGTATTTGATAAGTTGTCATATTGATTTGGCTTCCATGAGTTTGGCACCTCGCGCTCAAGACGGGATGATACCGAATAGTAAGATCTTGGATCTTCAGGGTCCACGTCTGTCGGGCAAACGATGACTTCTGCACCAAAGGCACGCAAAGCATCGAATTTTTCTTTAGACTGCTTATCAGTTGATGTGAAAATACATTTATAGCCTTTGATGATTGCAGCCATTGCAAGTCCCATACCTGTATTGCCAGAGGTACCTTCTATAATGGTGCCACCTGGCTTTAATACACCACTCTTCTCAGCATCTTCAATCATTTTTAAGGCCATACGGTCTTTGATCGAGTTTCCGGGATTAGAAGTCTCTATTTTGGCAAGTACAGTAGCTTGAATGTCTTTAGTTACATTGTTTAGTTTCACCAATGGCGTATTGCCGATTGTTTCTAAGATGTTGTTATACCACATGATACAAAAGTAGGACTTGTGACTTGAAATTTTATTCAACTGCCGCCAATTAGAATTTAATTTGGCGAGTCTTCATTCGGGGAAATATCATTTTATTCTACAAGATTAATAGAGTACTAAACAGTGTATTATATTAAAAAGTCAAGTGTGCTCAGTTAAGTCGGTAAACTTTTCCCGGCAAAGCGGTTAAGAAACCCTGCATCTCCAGGCTTAACAAATGAATAGCAAGTTTGCTTTGATGGAGGTTCGTTTTAAGTGCAATTTCATCCACCATAGCCGGGCCTTGTTGTAGAATCCTGAAAATTTGCAATTCCTCATCGTTCAGGCCGACAGGTATCTTAAGTTGTGCATCCGGTCCACTTGCTGGAAGATCGTCCCAACCAAGATAATAGAGCAGGTCTTTGGGATGGTTCAACAAACCTGCACGATTTGTTTTTATCAGGAAGTTGCAGCCTTGAGAATATTCATCGATAGTTCTCCCAGGAAAAGCGTAGACGTCGCGGTTGTAGGAATTTGCAATCTCTGCAGTGATCAGGGCACCACCTTTAGATGTAGCTTCAACAACGACGGTCACATCCGAAATGCCGGCAATAATCCGGTTCCGCTTGGGAAAATTCTCTTTATCCGGGCTGGTGTTCAAAGGAAACTCAGTAAGCAATCCGCCATGTTTAAGCATTTTCAGGGCGATCTGCTTATGCAAATGCGGATACAAGCGGTCCAATCCATGTCCAAGCACGCCAATGGTCGGGATGTCGAGGTTCAAACTTTCCTGGTGCGCCGTGACATCAATTCCATAGGCTAGACCACTTACAACAATGACGTCGTGGGGCTTTAATGCCTCTGCAAGCTGCTTGCAAAGCATCTTGCCATAAGCACTGGCTTTGCGTGTTCCAACAATGCTGACGATCCGTGGATGGTTTAAATCTGCAGTGCCTTTGTAATAAAGAAGAATGGGCGCATCGAAGCAGTTACGCAAACGTCTAGGAAAATTGGCATCCAAAAAAAAAAGCACCTGAATGTTGTGCTTTTCAATGAACTGCAACTGCTCCCCTGCCAGTTTAAGCGCTTCGCGGTTTTGGATCTGATGCGCCGTAATTTCACCGACACCGGGAACCTGAATGAGTTGGCTTATACTTGCTTTGAAAATGGCTTCTGCAGTACCAAAGTGGCCGAGTAGGTTTTTAGCAGTAACATGACCAACGTTCTTAATAAACGTTAATGCGATTTTGTAGATTAAGTCCATAACCTAACTTAAATCAATAAAGTTAATTCAGGTTAATGTAATTGAACTTACAAGTCAGCGGTTGGCTATTGTGGAATGTAAACGACGTACTTCGTGGCGAAAAATTCCTCTTCGAAGTAATCAGATAAAGGATACAGCTCTGCTTTAAGCCTTGACTCTTCGATTTCCTCCATCAGATCACCCCCTTTTAAGTAAAGAATTCCATTCGCGATGGCGTTTTTAGAATTCTTGTTGAACTTTCCTTGTACCCATGGATAGAAATCAACCAGTCGCGTGACAGCCCTGGAAACCACAAAGTCAAACTTTTCATTGACTTGCTCTGCCCTGAGGTGGCTTGCCTTCACATTCTGCAGACCTAATGCAGTTGCAACTTCGGTTACTACTTTTATCTTTTTTCCGATTGAATCAACCAGGTGGAAAGAAGTTTCAGGGAATAGGATTGCCAAAGGAATTCCTGGAAAGCCACCACCTGTACCGACGTCAAGAACGCTCTCGCCGGGTTTGAAAGTGCAAAATTTGGCGATGCCTAAAGAATGAAGGATATGGCGTTCATAAAGCTCCTCGATATCTTTTCTGGAGATAACATTGATTTGGGCATTCCAGAAACTATATAAATCATACAGTTGATCAAACTGGGTAATCTGCTGTTTGGTAAGATCTTTGAAATAGTGCTGAATGATCGTTGATTTTATTTCCACTGTACTTTTTTGACAAATATAGATAGAATGCCATTAAACACGAGGAAAATGAACAATAGTATGTCGAGGATAGGGAACCACCAGCGCAGACCCGCGCAACTTAGGCGCTTGAGCAATCGAGGATATACCAGGGAACGGATCGATAGGCTGAGAACGAAGATAGTTGCGGCAATCAACTGTGTTTCCTTAATACAAACGGCGACTATCGTTAGCGCATAGTAGAGAAACTGAGCAATTATTTGACTGGAAAGAATAAACTTGTGCTTAGCCTTATACATCTTTCCCGCACCATAATGCCGGTTTTTTTGAGTAAGGTAAGCGGCCCATGTTCTTTTCGGTTCTGACCAAACGATAGTTTCTGGATTTATTCGAATTGTTGTGTTGGATCTAGTTGCATTCGCATTAACGAAAAGATCGTCGTCTCCAGAGGGGATGTGCATATGGGTAGCAAAGCCTTTATTTTTGAAGAATAGCGCCTTATTATAAGCCATATTGCGGCCTACGCCCATATATGGCATTCCTTTGAGAGCGAAAGAGAGGTAGTTCAGGGCCGTAAAAAATGTTTCAAATCGAATCAAACTGTTTAACAAGCCTTTTGCTTTCAGGTAAGGGGAATACCCCAGGACAATTTCCTTCCCGGCATCTTCTGGTTGTTGCATGCCTGCTAGCCAGTTGGGCGAGTTGGGCTTGCAATCAGCATCCGTGAAAACCAGCCAATCGTAACCTGCTGCTTTGATCCCCATGGTTACAGCAAACTTCTTACCCGCCATGAACTTTCCACCATCTGCAACATGCACAAGCTTCAGTTGAGGATATTTTTTTGCATAGGCCTCTAAAACCTCTCGTGTTCCGTCCCAGGATCGGTCATTCACAACGATAACCTCAAAAGTTGGATAGTTCTGCTCCAGAATAGAAGGCAAGAATTCCCGTAAGTTGGTGGCTTCATTACGTGCACAAATAACAATACTTATAGGCGCGAAAGTTTGGTTGATGGTCGTTTGAACCGGAACTTTTGCCAATCTAAGGTGAACAAATAAGCTGAAGTAAAGCTGAATGAGAAAACAGAAAAGTATTGCGCCCAGAAGGCCTGTCGCTAAGGGAGTAAATTCCACGTTATGATTATGAACGCCAAATTTCTAATAATTAATCTATAATGTGTTGCTATGTTGAAAAAAATTAACCGCCGCTTTATAGTCTGATTTTGCTATTTTTGACAGATTTTAGGAAAGACACTTTTATATGAAGTTTAGTTTGGAGGCACAGGATGCCTCGTCGAAAGCAAGAGCAGGAACAATAACCACAGCACACGGAGAAATACAAACACCCATTTTTATGCCGGTAGGCACCGCTGGAACGGTTAAAGCAGTTCATCAGAGGGAATTGAAAGACGACATTAAGGCACAAATCATTCTTGGAAACACCTACCATTTATACCTCAGACCAGGCCTGGATATTATAGAAAAAGCAGGTGGTCTACATAAGTTCATCGGTTGGGATCAACCTATATTGACGGACAGTGGCGGCTATCAGGTATACTCTTTGAGTAAAGTTAGGAAGATCAAAGAAGAAGGTGTAACCTTCAACTCACATATAGACGGTTCAAAACATTTGTTTACGCCTGAATATGCCATGGACATCCAGCGGGTGATCGGTGCGGATATCATTATGGCCTTTGACGAATGTACCCCTTATCCATGCGACTACAAGTATGCGGCCTCCTCCATCCATATGACGCATCGTTGGCTGAAACGTTGCTGTGAGCGCGTTGATACCACTGAACCAAAGTATGGTTATGAGCAAACCTTATTTCCAATTGTTCAGGGATCCGTATATAAAGATTTGCGCATGAAATCCGCCGAGTTTATTGCTTCTATGGGCCGCGAAGGCAATGCGATTGGCGGTTTATCCGTGGGAGAACCTGCAGAGGAGATGTATGCCATGACCGAAGTGGTTTGCGATATCTTGCCGGTAGAGAAACCCCGTTACCTGATGGGGGTGGGAACTCCAGTTAATATTTTGGAAAACATTGCCTTAGGCATAGACATGTTCGATTGTGTAATGCCAACGAGGAACGCACGAAATGGCATGCTGTTCACGAAAAACGGTATTATCAATATCGGCAACAAAAAATGGGCTGACGACCTCTCACCTATTGAGGCAGATAGCGATCTATTTGCGGATCAGGTATATTCTAAAGCTTATTTAAGACATTTGATGCACTCCAAAGAGATCTTGGGAGCGCAAATTGCTACCCTTCACAACCTGCATTTTTATATTTGGCTGGTTAAGCAGGCAAGAGAAAAGATCATCAGCGGTGAATTTTACGACTGGAAGAACAAAATGGTAAAAATCCTAGGTCAAAAAATATAAATGAGCTTGTTAAAGGGGAGAATAAGAATTCTTGATCGATACATCATCGGCAAATATCTGGGTACATTCGTTTATACCTTAACGATATTCGTAGTGATTATTGTGATCTTTGATCTCTCTGAAAAGCTGGATGACTTTTTAAGGAATAAGCTAAGCTTTTGGCAAGTCATTTCCTTGTATTATGCTGGTTCTATCCCTTTTTACGTGAACATGCTTTCACCTTTGATCAACTTCATTGCTGTGATCTTTTTTACAGCAAAGATGGCCGATCAGACGGAAATCGTGCCCATTCTAAGTGGCGGGGTAAGTTTTAACCGCTTTCTGAAACCGTATTTCATTTCTGCCTTTATCATCTTTGCCCTGAACCTTGGATCAAACCTGTTTATTCTGCCGTACACAAATACACTAAAGAACAATTTTGAGAATACCTATGTAAAGCAAAATGACCCATACATAAAGAACGATATCCACATGAAGCTGGACGAACATACCTACATCTATATTGGTGGCTTTGACAACCGTACAAAGATAGGCACGCGTTTCATTCTGGACTATTTTGATGGGGATGTAATGCGCAAAAAGCTTGTTGCCGACCAGATAGCCTGGGATTCTGTAAAACGTTCATGGAAAATCACCAACTACACAGTACGTAACATCGACGGCCTGAAAGAGACTTTTAAATCCGGCGGAACTAAACCAAAGGATACGGTATTGGATATGAGACCAGATGACTTTTCTGCTTATGATAACATATTTGAAAATCTAAGTAACCGGGAGTTGTTCGACAAGATCAAGAAAGAAAGCATCCGTGGTTCTGGTATTATGAACGACTTACTATTTGAGCAATACAAGCGGTATTTACAGCCGCTATCGGCCTTTGTGCTGACATTGATCGGTGTAGCCTTGTCGTCCAGGAAGGTACGTGGAGGCGTTGGGCTACCCCTGGGACTCGGTATAATCTTAAGTTTTGCTTATATCGTCTTAAATCAATTTGCCAAAATGTTCTCCATTAAAGGCGGTATCCCGCCCCTGCTTGCAGTTCTAATACCAACCATGGTATTTGGCCTGCTGGGATATTACTTACTGAGAAAAGCACCAAAATAATATGCCTGAAGTTAGTTCTGCCACGTTAAATAGAAACCTAGTAATTTTACATGCAACTGTGTTCATCTGGGGCTTTACGGGGATTTTGGGTGCATTAATCTCTATTACTGCGGTTCAGATGGTCTGGTACCGCGTTTTAATTGCTACATTTACCCTTTTTCTATATTTTACACTTTCAAAAACCAGTATTAGGGTAAGCCCGAAGCAGTTCCTGCAGTTTTTTCTAACTGGTAGCATTGTTGCATTACATTGGATCCTGTTTTTCCACGCAATCAAGGTCTCCACGGTGTCGGTAACCCTGGTATGCCTTTCTTCATTCACGCTGTTTACGGCAATCCTGGAGCCCGTGATTAAGCGACAGCGAATTCTAGTGGCGGACATCGTGATCGGATTAATCATTATTCTAGGTATATACATGATCTTTAAATTTGAATCCAGATACACCCTAGGTATTGTATTTGGACTCTCCGCGGCACTTGCAGGCAGCATATTTTCGATCATCAATTCTACGTTGGTCCAAAAAGCTGAGGCAAAGATCATTGGGTTTTACGAGATGGCAGGCGCATTTTTTTGGATTACTTTATACCGTTTGTTTGACCATTCTTTAATGACAGAGACCTTCCACCTCGCTGGCTCAGACTGGCTGTACTTGATCCTTCTAGGAACAATTTGCACTGCCTTGGCCTACGTTGCCGGCGTCTCCGTGATGCGTACGCTCTCTGCCTTTCGGGTGGCACTCATTACAAATTTGGAGCCTGTTTACGGGATCATCCTTGCCTTTATTTTCTTTGGGAATAAAGAAAAAATGACCTTAGGTTTTTACGTAGGAGCGGTATTGATATTAGGTGCGGTGTTCCTTTATCCAATCCACAAGAGACGTAAAAAACTGGTTTAATTCCCGGGTATTCATTAATGTTGGTTGAAGGCTCGGTCAGGTTAACCAGGCTTTGGCTAATCCTATATTTGCGGCCATAATAAGGCAAGAACTCTCCTATATTTCAAGATAGTTTGACACTAAATGCTCGCATCTACAGGCGGGTTTTTACATCCCTAATGTAGCAGTTCTGAGCAGGAATTCAACTATGAAAAGCTCCATATCGATAGGATTAAATTCGGCAATTAGAGAAGTCTTTCATGCACCATTGGTATTGATATTTGGGTTGAGCGTCGCCTCATACAACCAAGTCATCTTGGTAGAATCTGCATGAAAAAGTACGAATTTTAACTCGAAAAACACGAGGATTCTCAAGCAGTATAGGACGCAAACATGCTTAAATTCCGGTTCTTTACAAGCGCTATCATGCGAGAAATACAAGCTTAAAATACCGGAAAAATCACCTGAAATAAAACATTAACAAAGATATTTTGCTGCCATAGATGTTTGATTTGGCCATGCCGTTTGACTGATTGTGCCACCGTTTTTAGGTACAGTTCGGGCAAACGAATCTATAATATTGAGCTTTTTCAAACACAGCTAAGTGTCCGCTAAACGTATTTCTTCAATTCTTCGCTCGCGCTTTTCTGCTGTTTCTTAAACTTGGAGTGCAGATCCAGTAGGTACTTTCACAACTTGTAAGGGGCAAAATATGCCCAGGTAATACCTCCGTTGACACACAGTGCACCATAATCATTCCGTAAAATCCCGGCTAAAAAGCAGCTTAATATCTGAGCTATAAAGATCAATTAGTAAGGAAAAAGCGCCACTTGGGTATGGATTTACCAAGCCCATCTCACAGTAAAAAGAACGATTATCACCGTATGATTTGTAAAAGCAAAAGCCAAAAACAAGGCAAAATCTCCTTTTTTTCAGAAGACCGATTACGGATTAAGGCACTTTGGCTTGCAGGAAATGATGTTTAATAGTGTATATTAAAGGCCTGAAACAAAGCATAGAAGTGCCGATTGAAAAGAGCCAATTTCAGCGTTTATGTCGCAGCTGAACGCTTATAAATCGACACATCAATAAAACACGTCATAAACATAAATCATTGATTAACAATCATAAATATGATTTTAGTGAAACGTTAATTCATATAGGAACAAAAAACGCAACATCATAATACTAAAAATATTAGCATACGCCTTCAATGAACATTTTTAAACATCATTATACATTAAAAATCAGCTGTTTAGTATACTTATATTTAACCCTTGTCTCATATAGTGCATTTGCTCAGATCTTCGCCTCAGAGCAGAACCCGCTTAGTGTAAAATGGCGCGTAATAAATAGCTCCGGCTTTAAGTTGATCTATCCGGAGGAGTTGGAAAATGAAGCGCAAAGAATGGCGAACACCATACCGCAACTCTTCCCATTTGAAGGCGCCAGTCTAGGTGTTAAAAAAACCAGGCTGCCCATCCTATTTCAGAATCAAGGCGTGATAGCAAATGGCTTCGTTCAGCTCGGACCGAAGAAGTCAGAATTCAATACGACCCCTCCCCAACAGTTCGATAGTCAGGACTGGCTGAACAACCTCGCCGTTCATGAGCTTCGCCATGCAGCACAGTTTGACCTGCTTACCAGCGGTCGCTCCTTTCCATTTCCAGAAAACATCTACTTCGCCTGGATGGGCGCAAGTATTCCACTTTGGTTTTTTGAAGGTGATGCAGTAAGTATGGAGACTTCGCTTACTCTTGCCGGTCGGGGACGTCAACCATCCTGGATCATGCCTTACCGCACGACCCTACTTAGTGGAAAAAAGATCTCTTATAGCAAAGCAAACTTTGGCTCAGCAAAGGATGTTACTCCGGGCTATTATCAACTCGGGTATCTGATGGCTTCAAACATCCGGATGCAACATGGAAGAACCATTTTTGAGGATTTATTAACAGACATAAAAAAGCGTCCGTTTCGCACTTATCCATTTTCAAACAGCTTGAAGAAATTTACTGGCTTGGGTACACATGCATGGTACAAGAAGACGACGAAGTTGCTTGAGAAAGAATGGAAAAAACAAGATGCAGAAAACACATATGTCAACTACGAAACGTTGAACAAACCAACAAGTTTTGCAACCGATTATTTTCTTCCGGTGGCGCTTGAAAATGGACAGGTCCTTGCGTTAAAAGAAAGTAAATCGGAGAGTCGGTATTTTGTACTGATCGATAGCAATAAGAAGGAAACAAAAGTGCTTTCTATCGGGTACCAAGAACAACCTTGGTACAGCTATGCAAATGGAATAATTGTGTGGGATGAAGTACGTTTTGATCCGCGGTTTAGGCAACGAAGCTACAACGTGATTTGTAGTTTTAATCTGAACACCCGGGTGTATAAAAAGTTGAGTTCAAGGAGCAGATTATTTTCACCTTCGATCTCTGAGGATGGAAAAAAATTAGTTGCCGTTCAAATTGACTTGAGCAATAAATCGAACCTGGTTGAGTTGGAAACAGTGGCTGGAAAAATCACCTTTACTTATCCAAACCCTGCAGGATTAATCTTGCAAAATCCTTCCTATAATTCGAGCGGAAATCTGGTTACTTTCATTGGTGTCTCTGAAAAAGGCAAATCACTTTGGGTCACAGACAAAGCGGGGAAAATGACCCAATATATCCGTGAAACGAACCAACAGCTGAACAAACCAATATTTATGAGGGAAGGGATCGTATTTAACGCCCATTACAGCGGTTTAGATAACTTTTACTACTTAGATACCACCTCCAGAGAGATTAGCGCTCTGAGCGCATCAAAATTTGGCGCTTTCAACCCGCGCCAGGTTAAATACTCCAATCAGATCCTGTTCAATAACTACAGCTTATATGGATTTGAACTTGCGACCACCACTTTCAAACCCGAGA
>JAQBOT010000318.1 GCA_028287885.1 Pedobacter sp. | reverse complement strand
ACATGAATTCCTAACTGAAGCGCCTGAACATGCAGCGTCATCTGCGGGCTTTATTTCCGGTTTGTTAAACGTACTAATGCAGCAAGGTGGCGCTTGTCTTTGGATCAGTGTGGATAGGACTATATTTCCTCCAGCACTTAAGGCTTTTGGTGTTGAACCAGATCGAATCATCTTTATTGATTTACGGCATGAAAAAGATGTGCTCTGGGCTATGGAAGAAGCACTAAAATGCGAAGGGCTTTCTGCCGTTGTTGCTGAAGCCAGAGATATCAACCTAACAGCGAGCAGGCGACTTCAACTCGCTGTAGAGCAGAGTAAGGTTACTGGATTTATTCTAAGAAATGACCCAAGGAAGTTAAGTACGACAGCTTGCGTTGCCCGTTGGAGAATTACACCATTACCCAGTGTATTGGAAGAGGGTATGCCGGGTGTTGGTTACCCACGCTGGACAGTAGAACTGTTAAAAGTCCGCAATGGGATTCCAGGTTCCTGGAAAATGGAATGGGCTGCCGGTCGCTTTGTACCAATCGAAAACACAGGTGTTTTACATGCTTCAAATCAAGAACTACAGCGAAAAGCCTTATAACATGCAAAAGAGATTTCTCTGCATATGGTTCCGTCATTTAACGACCGACTGGCTAAGTATTCGGAAGCCTGAATTAAAAGGTATGCCCTATGTTTTTGCTGTGCCTGTACATGGACGTATGATGATTGTTGCAGCAAGTGCAGCTGCAGAACTTCAGGGGGCTACATCTGGTATGGCTGTAGCTGATGCAAAAGCATTAATTCCCTCGTTACAGGTATTTGATGACAAGCCGACCAGGCCAAATAAATTGTTAAAAGGACTAGGGGAATATTGCATTAGGTATACACCTATTGTAGCTATAGACAACCAGGATGGATTAATTTTAGATATCAGTGGCTGTTCTCATCTTTGGGGAGCTGAAGAGGCCTATTTAAAGGAAATTGTTAGTCGTTTACAAAGTAAAGGTTATGATGTAAGGGCAGCCATTGCAGATACCATTGGTGCAGCCTGGGGAATAAGCAGGTTTGGGAAAGATAAACCTGTAGTGGAAGCTGGCAGACATACCGAAGCCTTGATGCCCTTACCTGCTGCAGCTTTGCGCCTGGATCCTCTGGTACTGCAACGCTTAAATAAATTAGGCTTATATCAGATCAGCAGTTTTATCAGAATGCCTAAATCCAATTTAAGAAGACGCTTTGGTGAAGAATTACTATTGAGGATACGACAAGCCACCGGGCAGGAAGAGGAGCCTATAAAGCCAATTGTTTTACAGGCTGCATACCAGGAAAGGCTGCCGTGTATGGAACCAATCCGTACCGCCAATGCAATTGGAATAGCCATTCAGCGGTTATTGGGAGCCTTATGTAAGCGGCTACAAACCGAAGGTATGGGGATTCGGACAGCAACCTTGTTGGCTTACCGCATTGATGGTAAAATAGAACAGGTGACAATAGGAACAAATCGTGCAACTTTCAACACCAGTCATCTTTTGAAGTTATTTGAACTTAAAATAGCACAAATAAGACCTGGCTTAGGGATTGAATTGTTTATCCTGGAAGCTGCTAAAATTGAAGAAGTAGACCCAGTGCAGGAAAAACTTTGGGCAGCTAAGCCGGCTATGGAAGATACCGCTGTAGCTGAACTTTTAGACAGGCTGGAGGGTAAGGTGGGCTCAGGTACGATTCACCGGTATCTACCTGAAGAGCACTATTGGCCTGAGCGCTCCATTAAGGTAGCCAGTTCCATTGCTGAAATAACAAATTTAGCCTGGCCTACCGACCGGCCCAGACCTACAAAGCTACTTTCATTTCCAGAACCGATACAGGTGACTGCACCTATACCAGATTATCCTCCGATGCTGTTTCGGTATAAAGGCAAGGTGCACCCTATTAAAAAGGCGGATGGCCCGGAACGGATTGAACGGGAATGGTGGATGGATGCAGGAGAACACCGCGACTACTATACGGTAGAAGATGAGGCCGGGCAGCGTTATTGGCTTTTTAGGTCTGGACACTATACCGAAGATCATGCGCATCAATGGTTTATTCATGGATTTTTTGCTTAAATAGATTTGGTAATGGACTATTCGGAATTACAGGTAACCAGCAATTTCAGCTTTCTTCGGGGAGCTTCTCACCCGGAGGAACTCGTGGAGCATGCAGCTGCCTTGGGGTATAAGAGCATTGCGATTACAGATAGGAACAGCTTTGCAGGGATTGTGCGCGGACATGTTGCTGCAAAGGAAAAGGGTATACGCATTATTCCAGCATGCCATTTAGACTTGCTTGATGGTCCTCCACTGCTGGCATATCCAACTGATAAGGATGCATATTGCAGACTTTCTGCATTACTTACTACAGGAAACCTGAGGGCTGAAAAAGGCGAATGCCATTTATATAAAAACGATGTCTATTCGCATAGCCAAGGCATGTTGTTTATTGCGATTCCTCCTATAACGTTGACGGAAACCTTTGAATTCGAGTTATCATTCCAGCTTGCCTTGGAAGAATATCGTCGAACGCTGGGAAAGAAGCTCTACCTGGCGGCTTCAAGATCATATATGGGTGATGATGCGAAAAGGTTGTTCCGGATCTCTCAAATTGGAAAGCAATTGAATATTCCTCTTGCTGCAACAAATGATGTGCATTACCATGATCCAGGGCGCCGGGAATTACAAGACATTTTAACCTGTGTTCGTGCTAAGTGCACGATTCACTCCGCTGGCTTTCTTCTACATCAAAATGCGGAAAGGCATTTGAAGTCTACAGCGGAGATGAAACGCTTGTTCAGGCAGTATCCTGAAGCCATCAGGAATACACAAGAAATCTCCGAGGCCTGTCAATTTACTTTAGATAGTTTAAAATATGAATATCCGACTGAACTTACAACGGATGGCCGCAGCCCTCAGGAGGAACTAACAAATTTGACCTGGGAGGGGGCACATGAACAATTTGGGGCCAACATCCCGGAAGGCGTAAGTACAACGATTGAACACGAACTATCATTTATTGAGGAAAAGGATTATGCTTCCTACTTCCTTACCGTGCATGACATTGTACGATTTGCACGTAGTAAAGGGATTTTATGTCAGGGTCGGGGCTCAGCTGCGAATTCTGTGGTATGTTATTGTCTGGGTATTACCTCTGTAAACCCGACAAAGTTTAAGCTCTTGTTTGCCCGCTTTATGTCTGATGCAAGGAATGAACCGCCAGATATAGATGTTGACTTTGAGCATGAACGCCGTGAAGAAGTGATCCAGTATATATATCAGAAATATGGGCGTGATCGTGCGGCTATCGTTGCAACAGTTACACAGGAAAGGCAAAAGGGAGCGATAAGGGATGTTGGAAAGGCAATGGGCTTATCCGTAGATACCATAAACAGGCTTTCCAGTTCCATATGGGAATTTACGGATGAATGGTTTGAAGGCAAGCGTTTAGAGGAGCAGGGCTTAAATCCTGCTGACTCTCATCTAGCTAAAGTGCTTGATCTAACCAGACAGCTGATGGGATTTCCGAGGCAACTGGGGCAGCATACCGGTGGCTTTGTTATTACCCAGGGCAAACTTACAGACCTTTGTCCAATTATGAATGCACGGATGGAGAACCGAACCTGCATTGAATGGAACAAAGATGATATTGATGCCCTAGGATTTCTTAAAGTAGATGTTCTTGCTTTAGGGATGCTTACCTGCATACGTAAAGCTTTTGATTTAGCAAAGAAGCATTATGGGTTGAATTTAACTTTAGCCAATATTCCACAAGATGATCCTGCAGTATATGATATGGTAAGCCATGCAGATACAATTGGGGTTTTTCAGATCGAGAGTCGTGCGCAGCAAGCAATGCTGCCAAGGCTTAAGCCCACCTGTTTTTACGATTTGGTTATTGAAGTTGCTATTGTTCGGCCCGGCCCAATACAAGGTGATATGGTACATCCCTACCTACGTAGAAGGAATGGAGAGGAGCCTGTAGAATACCCATCGAAAGAACTGGAAGAAATTTTAGGCAGAACATTGGGCGTCCCTTTGTTTCAGGAACAGGCCATGGAGATCGCCATTGTTGCAGCTGGATTTAGTCCGGCTGAGGCAGACGGTTTACGCAGAAGCATGGCCACTTTTAAGATGAAGGGTCTGGTAAGCCAGTTTGAAAAGAAGCTGGTAGAAGGGATGACAGCAAAAGGCTATACGCCAGAATTTGCACAACGTGTTTTTAAGCAATTGGAAGGTTTTGGAAGTTATGGGTTTCCGGAAAGCCATGCCGCGAGCTTTGCACTTCTGGTATATGTGTCCTGTTGGATTAAATGTTATTATCCTGATGTATTTACAACAGCCATATTAAACAGTATGCCCATGGGCTTTTATCAGCCTGCACAACTCGTTATAGATGCAAGAAAACACCAGGTGGATGTACGCCCCATTGATGTGAATTATTCTTTGTGGGATAATAAGCTGGAAGAAAAATCAGGTAAGTATTTTTCAATTCGCCTTGGTTTTCGGCAGATCAAGGGCATGCGTGAAGATGACGTGCAAGCTTTACTATCTGCACGATCCAAAAGGTTTGAAAGCATAACTGAAATACGGGATTCCGGTGTTCCTTTAGCTGCTTTGGAAAAGATGGCTGATGCAGATGCCTTTAGGTCTTTGGGCTTAGACCGTCGCAAGGCATTGTGGGAAGTATCTGCATTGGCAGATCTTCCAGTAGGGTTATTTGCAGGGCAGCCTTCAGAGAGCACGATTGAAAGTAAGGTAATATTGCCGGTAATGCCTGATTCTGAGCACGTGGTGCAGGATTATGCAGCCACCTCACTATCCTTAAAAGCACATCCGGTGAGTTTTGTAAGGGAGAAGCTTCGCTTGCTTCATATCCGTTCAAACAAAGAACTTAAGGATATGAAGGATGGAGATCCGGTTAAGGTTGCAGGGTTGGTTCTTGTCAGGCAAAGGCCAGGTACAGCAGGTGGCGTTTGTTTTATGACGATTGAGGATGAGTTTGGGTTTTCAAACCTGGTTATCTTTCAAAATCTGTTTGATACTTACCGGAAGGAAATTTTACAGGCCAGACTGCTCATGGTGGAGGGTAAACTGCAGCGCCAGGGTGAAGTAGTTCATGTTATTGTGAAGCGTTGTTTTGACCTGTCTAAAATGTTACGCGGACTTACGACCGATGAAAATGTAGAACCCTCAATTCTTACTTTGTCGCCAAGAGATGAAAAAAGCACGCCATTTATTACACAAAACAAGCGAACCCAAGTTCGCCAGATTGCACAAGAAGAACTCTTTCCTGCGGCAAGGAATTTTAAATAGTTTATTAGTTAATTGTTTGAAGTAGAGGTCTTTTGATAATGGAATAAATTTTTTATTAGTAGATTTAGAATACAACAATCATCATTTTAGCTTATCCCTAATTATGACAGCCAAGAAAAGTAACATACAAACCACTATTGCGGCATGGGAACACGATCCAGGATCAGGCAATTCGCCTGATGGCGGACAATTGATCCAGATACCAGCGCCAGATTTAAGTGCCTCGGGGTTTCCAACTCTAATTGAAAACCCTGCAGAAGCTCCAGCCCCACAATTGTATAAAATTGCTTCAGCCGAATTCCGCTACTGGGCTGCTGCAGCTTCCCTTAATCGTGCATCTGAATTCTGGAGCAACCAGGTTCCGGGTATCACCTGGCAGGTAGGAAAAGTGCTTCCTGTAGATCTGTACCATGGAGATGACCTAAATGCCTATTATGACCGTGTTGGACTTCGGTTCTTCCAGGGAAACGTAGGCGCACGTACTTTCTATTCAGGAGAAAGTCCTGATGTAGTTTGTCATGAACACGGGCATGCTGTTCTTGATGCGGTTAAACCTCAACTATGGGACGCTGCAAGCATTGAAGTTGCTGCTTTTCACGAATCTTTTGGTGACATGAGCGCAATCTTATGTCAATTGCAAGTGCCAAGCATGCGCCACGCAGTGCTACTGGAGACAGGGAAAACACTTTACCGCAGCTCCAGGCTTTCGCGACTTGCCGAGCAGCTTGGATGGGCCATTCGGCAAAGTAATCCTACTGCCGTTGATCCCGACTGCCTGAGAAATGCAGTAAATTCATTTTTTTACCAGGATCCCGACACACTTCCTTCCTATACGCCAGGGAACAGCTTATCCTCTGAACCGCATTCGTTTTCCAGGATATTCACATCCGCGTTTTTTGAAGGCATGGCCAATATGTTTAAAACCAAGCCACTGCAAGATGAAGAAAATCTCTTACAGGTGAGTTTGGATATGGGTAAGATCCTGATCAACGCTGTTAAAGCAGCTTCAGTAGTGCCTACATTTTTCAGCCAGGTTGCTGTGAATATGATGCAGGTTGCCAATTCTCTTTTTCCAAAAAGCAACTACGTCCAGGCGTTAAAAAGCGGTTTCCTAAAACACGGGATCATTTCTCCAGCAAGCTCCGGCGTTTTTACACTTGCTGCGCTGAAGAAAAACAAGGTTGTCTTAGATTTAGACCATTCAAGTGGAAGTGAGTTGCCTAAACTTAGCCTTGCTGTTCATGAATACAACTTGGGATCAGATAATATCGTTGTGCATTCTGCCGCCGAGGTTAAACACTTTAATGTGGCTGGTGCCAATTTGGACATCGGTTCTATGGAAGCACCTGCTGAAGATGTTGCTGCAAAGTCTTTTCTTGAAGATCTACTGAGAAGAGGACGATTGAAATTGGATAACACTGTGCAAGGTAGCGCAGGGATTGGTTCTCAATTTTATGCTCAGGATGGACATGACCGGCATACACATGAATTACGAAAGGATGGAAAGGATCTTATATTGAAACGGCTAAGGATAGATTGCTGCTTTCACAGGTAATATATACGTTTAAAGTTTAGAAATTATGGCGTTAACAGAAGTTGGCCTGGCAAAAGAACTAGATAAGCATGGCTATGAATTGCTTAGCTTTTCCAGAAAAGGAAAAGATATGCTGGAAGTTTACGCAAATTGCTTACATACGGTGGATTTGGAAGAAAACGAAAAGGTGTTTATTCCGGTTCCGGTTACCTTGGACTTGCAGCTTGATGATCATGACAAGGTCAAGGCAGTAAATTCCCGTGATTCGGATGCTGAAATGCTTAAACATGCAAGTAGTTTTGTAAGAACGCTTGTTGACAATGGCCAGATCTTTGGATTGAATGGACAAAATGCGCCAAATACATCACATAAGATCGAAACCAATGAAAAAGGGCAGCGAATAATTAAGCGTAAGGGATTCTCTATACTTTAGTCCTGCACACCATCACTAAATCTCAAACAATTCGCTGAAAAATCAGTTTTGATATTTGTGGCAGCATCAAAGATTCCTATATACAGCGCACTCTTCGCTAATCTACTTATAGCAATTATGAAGTTTATTGCTGCTGCCGTAACAGGCAGTTCGGCGATGATCTCTGAAGGTATACACTCTTTGGTTGATTCCGGTAACGAGGTTTTGTTGCTGTATGGGATGAAAAGGAGCAAAAAGCCGGCAGATAGCTTACGACCCTTTGGTTATGGCAAAGAGCTTTATTTTTGGGCTTTCATCGTTTCGGTATTGATTTTTGCTGTTGGTGGCGGGATTTCATTTTACGAAGGGGTAACCCATATTTTGAATCCTGAGCAAATGAATGATCCCAAGTGGAATTACATCGTTCTTGCTTTTGCCTTCGTGTTTGACGGTATTTCTTTGATTACGGCGGTTAAGGAATTTAACCGGCAGAGAGGTAGCGTATCATTCTGGACCTATGTTAAGATCAGTAAAGATCCAACTACATTTGTTGTTGTATTTGAGGATGCGGCTGACGTAGTTGGTTTGTTGGTGGCTTTTTTAGGCGTCTTCCTTGGCCACTACTATAACAATCCATATTTTGATGGCGCAGCATCCATTGTCATCGGCTTATTGCTAACATTTATTTCCATTATGCTTGCGAAGGAAAGCCGCAGTCTGTTGATGGGCGAGAGCGCAGATCAGAGTTTGCTTACTGAAATTCGTCTGATCGTGGAGCAAGATCCCTCTACTAGAAAATCAAAGCATCAGCTTTCTATGTATCTGGCACCTGAGGAACTACTTTTATTATTGAAAGTAAGCTTTGATGGAGAATTGAACAGCGAGCAAATTGCAAGTTCGATAAGCCGGATCAGGTCAACGATCCAAGAGGCACATCCGGCAGTAAAACAAATATATATAGAACCTCAACTGGATGACTTTGAACTTTAGTCTAGTATTTGCTTAAGCTGCATATATTGAAGTAGCATTATGGTTTTTGCATCCTTAATCTCGCCAGAGTTCATCATCTGAATGGCCAGATGAAATGGCAGTTCAAGCACTTCAATAGACTCCTGCTCATCTTCCAATCCGCCTCCTTCTGAAGTTTTCATGGACTTGGCATATTCTCCTATAAAGAAGTAAAGGATTTCGGTTACTGAACCCGGAGACATGTAAGCTTCAAAGATTTTCTCAACGTGGCTGATATCATACCCAGTTTCTTCCTGTACTTCCTTTCGAATACAATCTTCTGGATTGTTATCGTCAAGTAAACCAGCGCAGGCCTCGATCAGCATTCCGGATTCATTTCCATTGATGTAGGTCGGTAATCTGAATTGCCTGGTGAGTATGATCGTTTTTTCTTCCTTGTTGTAGAGAAGGATCGTAGCGCCATTTCCACGATCATATGCTTCCCGCATTTGAGTACTCCAGCTTCCGTCTTCCTTTGATATTTCATAGCTTATTTTTTTAAGCGTATACCAGTTGTCGGATAATATCTCTGTTTGCAGGTTTCTTACTTTTGGAGTCATCTGGATCTAAGTTTAATTAAAAGTAAATATTTAACATGGTTTTTAAGATTCTTGTTTGTACATTTTATTCATTGAAATCCGTTAACACACAAGGATGTTATACCAATGTAGTTAAACCCGATTCTTTAATTGTTGCCCATGAAAAAGCTAATGGTTATTCTGATGGTTGTTTCGATTATATGTCTGAGCAGTTGCAGTAAAGAGATTTTAAGAACTACCCACATCGACGGAACATATTCGGGTGTATTCGAGATGTCGAACACAGATTCTGCTGCAAACGCGGAACC
>JAQBOT010000316.1 GCA_028287885.1 Pedobacter sp. | reverse complement strand
TAATAAAAATAGTTTTGGATAACAGTAAAATAAAGAGATATACCGTAACGGCTGCTTTGCCTTATACCAACGGACCTGTTCATATTGGCCATTTGGCTGGAGTTTACTTACCTGCCGACACTTATGTGCGGTATCTACGTGCAAATAAAAGGGATGTTAAGTTCGTTTGCGGATCTGATGAAAATGGTGTTCCTATTACTCTGAAAGCTAAAAAAGAAGGGATAACGCCTCAACAGGTGGTCGATAAATACCATAAGATCATTGGTGATTCATTCCAGGAATTTGGAATATCGTTCGACATATATCACCGCACGTCTTCTCTAACACACCACCAGACTGCCTCTTCATTCTTTGAAACTTTATACAATAAGGGCGTCTTCACCGAGGAAGTGACTGAACAATACTACGATGAAAAAGCACAGCAGTTTCTCGCCGACCGGTACATTACCGGAACTTGTCCGCGTTGCGGATTTGAGAACGCATATGGCGACCAATGTGAAAACTGCGGAAGCACGCTTAATGCCACTGATCTCATAAACCCAAAATCAACTTTATCCGGTGAACCGCCTGTACGGAAAGAAACCAAAAACTGGTTTTTACCATTGGATAAGTATGAGGGCCAATTAAGGACCTACATTGAAAGCCACAAGGAATGGAAGCCGAATGTATACGGACAGTGTCAAAGTTGGTTAAACGCCGGCCTACAGCCGCGTGCAATGACCAGAGACCTGGACTGGGGAGTGAAGGTCCCATTGAAAGATGCAAAAGGCAAGGTTTTGTATGTTTGGTTTGATGCGCCAATCGGTTACATCTCGGCTACAAAAGAGCTATTCAACTACGCCAAGCTTGATGTTTGGAACCCAAAAGCAGAAACGTTTTACATCAATCAGAATACCGTAGAGAAAGGAAATTGGGAAGAATACTGGAAAGATGAGGAGACCAAATTGGTTCATTTCATAGGTAAGGACAACATTGTTTTTCATTGTATTATTTTCCCTGCCATGTTAATGGCGCATGGAGATTACATTTTGGCTGAAAACGTGCCTGCCAATGAGTTTTTAAATTTGGAAGGTCAAAAGATCTCCACCTCTAAAAATTGGGCTGTATGGTTAAATGAATACCTGTTGGAGTTCCAAGACAAACAGGATGTCTTGCGTTACGTATTAACTGCGACCGCGCCGGAGACTAAGGATAATGATTTCACCTGGAAGGATTTTCAGGCAAGAAACAACAATGAGCTTGTTGCCGTTTTGGGTAATTTCATCAACCGTGTAGTAGTGCTAACGCACAAGTACTTCGATGGAAAAGTGCCTATGCTGATGACTGTTACTCCTGAGGATCAAATGGTAATTGATGACTTGGCTGCCTTTCCTGCAAAGATCAGTGCTTCTATTGAGAATTACCGCTTCCGTGAGGCATTGTCAGAAGTGATGAATGTTGCGCGCCTGGGTAATAAGTATTTGGCCGAAACAGAGCCTTGGAAGGTAATCAAAACCGATGAAGATCGGGTAAGAACGATCTTGAACATCAGTCTGCAGATCGTTGCTACCATTGAGATCTTGATCGAACCGTTCCTGCCATTCACAGCGGATAAGCTGATGAAAATGCTGAACTATGGCGGTCATTTATGGGATCATGCCGGACAAATGGATTTACTGATCCGTGGGCACCAACTAAATGCCCCTGTTTTGTTGTTTAGCAAGATCGAAGATGATGAAGTTCAATTCCAAATTGAAAAGTTAAACCAAAGTAAGGTTGATAACACTTTAGCAAATGCAGTCGCAGTACCCGCCAAACCGGACATCAATTTCGATGATTTTTCTGCTGTTGACATTCGTGTAGCAACGATAACAGCTGCCGAGAAGGTTGAAAAAACCAAGAAACTTTTGAAATTAACTTTAGACACAGGTATAGACGAAAGAACCGTGGTTTCTGGGATTGCAGAACATTTCAATCCTGAGGAAATTATTGGAAAACAGGTGAGCGTAGTTGTCAACCTGGCACCAAGGGAGATTAAGGGAATATTATCGCAGGGAATGATTTTAATGTCTGAAAATTCGGATGGAAAACTTACTTTTGTTGCGCCTATAGAAAATCACGGCAATGGAAGTGTAATTAAATAGTGTCGGTCCCGTAGTTCAACGGATAGAATAGAAGTTTCCTAAACTTTAGATATGAGTTCGATTCTCGTCGGGACCACAAGAAAAGCCAGAGTTATATATAACTGCTGGCTTTTTTGTTAATAGGCTGAAGAAGGGGAATACTTGCAAATGTGCGGTACAAACTGGCGCCATGATTCCCGCAAAGGCTTATTAGCTATTTACCCATTACCATCAATAGTAAGAGTGAAGAATTAATTTCGGGCAGGGAAAATATCCTGGAACACGATTAGAAATTGATTTTCCGTAAGGAACGGCAAACAAACGAGATTAATGACGGATTATCTCAGATTCAAGTGGACCAAAAAAGCCACTTGTTTATCCTGAGATTATCCGGACGTAAATACGTAATCGGGACTTAAGAAAGTAGCCTTTGCCTCAACAAAAACTCTAACTGATCGTTTGACACTTCAAGTTTTTCGTTCGTATCCTTTAATTTTGATTTTTCCAGATACTTATCATAAGCCCTATTAATAGTCAAATTTAACTCTTCCTCATTCCATGGCTTGGTCACATAATGGAATATTTTTCCTTTATTAACTGCATCAACCACCGCATTCATGTCTGCATAACCGGTTAGTAGAATTCTTATTGGATCGGGGTATTTTTCTATCACTTTCTCCAAGAACTCAACACCCGTCATTGCCGGCATTCGCTGATCAGTAATAATGATATCAACCTGTTTTGTTTCCAATATCTTGAAGGCTTCCTCTCCGCTAAGGGCTGTGAATACATGGTGTTTTAGCCTGAATGTAGCCTTAAAAGAAATCAAGTTATTCTCTTCATCATCCACATAAAGTATATTTATTTTTTTCTCTACCATGCTGTTTGAGTTAAAGTAATTATTGGAAAGTCACACCTATCCGAACGATGAAAATATAAAATGGCCGGTGAAGTTTATTTATGAGTGGTGAAACCTAAAGAGAAATCAGGGCCGCACACAAAAGTACAAAAGAAAGCAATACGTTCAGCAACATTAATCGGGGGCAAATTAGTTAGCTGTGAGCGATGTCAACTCAAAGCGGGACTATTAGGTACGGCTATAGGTAACATAAGAGCCATACAAAGTAATCCTGAGCGGAAATTTGATTTTTTTTTAATTGATCGCCTGATTCGAGGCAATACACCATCTTTTTAGCTTGTTGATACATAAACAAACATGTTTTTATACCCGCTTTCAATAAAAAATCCTTCGTTTTTATTATTATTACCTATAAAATAACAAGTGGTTTTGTAACTAATGGCTAACTTCGGAGAATATTTTAATAGTAGGCATTTTTTTAATGGAGAATGAATTACAAGGTAAGCCGGAAATAAGAATAAGAGCATTCAGAGCTATTGATGAGCCTCAAACCTGCGAAATGTTTATTCAGGGGCATACTGAGGTTTTAACCAGCATTGGTGTCACAAAAGTTACTTCATCTAAAAATAATTGGGCCAAAAACCCCGATGCTTTTGTAATTATTGTAGAATCTTTAGATGGCAAGGAGGTTTTTGGCGGTGCTAGGGTACATGTAGCCGGTGGAACGGAACCTTTGCCAATAGAACAAGCAACCAGTTTATTGGATCCTTCTATCCACAAACTCGTTTGGAATTATGCCCAATTAGGAACCGGTGAAATATGCGGGTTATGGAATTCACACAAACTTGCGGGATATGGCATAGGAACTCCTTTGCTGATAAGAACGCTCATTGCAATTTCTTCACAACTCGGTATACAGTCACTCTTTGCATTATGCGCGCCATATACGGTAAAGCCTGTGGTTAATTGTGGGATGGTCCTGGTTGACAGTATTGGTAATAAAGGGACCTTTTATTATCCTAAATTGGATTTAATTGCAACAGCTATGATTTTGCACGAGGTATCTACTTTAAGCGGAGCCCATGAGGAAGATAAAAACATGATTTTTCAAATGAGAGAAAAGCCTAATAGCCTAAGGTTAAATGAATTGAAGAACAAGGAAATTACAGTTGATTTTGAACTCCGGATTCCTAATCTAGAAAAGTGGGATTTATCTAAAGCCATTGAATCAGCATCTCAAAGCTACCTGAAAGGTGAGATTGTCGAGAGAGAACTGAGTTTTTTTTAAAAACCAGTAATTTTTTGCTTAGCCCTTTTTAGGAGTATATTATTATTTAAAAAGTCAATTATGAATACCATATCAAGCTTTCTGGCGGATTTTAAGAATACAAAAGATACTCATAAACCTACCATACTCCGATTAGATGATGTCGAGGATAAAGCAACTTTCAACGGCCTATTCAAAGATGATAAAATCACCTTTGTTTGCGATGAAATGTATGCTCAATTGCAGGAACTTATTAAGTGTAAAAACCCCTCCATACAAATTGGGGAAGAGGAATACCCCGAACTTGTTAGTAAACACTTAGCCGGAAAAGAGATTGCAGAATATGGTGTGTGGGTTTACTATCCCTGGAACCAACGAATGGTACACCTATTGGATGAAGAAGAATTTATTGAAGTACGAACTAACAGGAACAGAAACAAAATAACAACAGAGGAACAAAGCATACTTAAAACAAAGAAAATTGGGATTGTTGGATTGTCGGTAGGGCAATCTATAGCGTTAACAATTGCAATGGAGCGTACTTGTGGAGAACTCAGATTAGCTGATTTCGATACTGCGGAACTTAGCAATTTAAACCGAATCCGAACAGGTGTGCATAATCTGGGACTAAATAAGACCGTCATAGCAGCCCGTGAAATACTTGAGATTGACCCGTTTTTAAATGTTAAAATCTTTGTTGATGGCTTGAATGAAGGTAATATTGATGAGTTCTTTTTAGATGGAGGTAAATTAGACTTGTTTATTGAAGTTTGTGACGGATTGGACCTAAAAATAACCAGCCGCTTTAAAGCACGTGAATTAGAGATACCCGTTATAATGGATACAAATGACCGGGGAATGCTGGATGTTGAACGATTTGATCTCGAGCCTGATAGGCCCATATTTCATGGGCTTGCGGATGGCCTTGATCCGGAGAGCATCAAGAATCTTACAAACGAAGAAAAAATTCCTTATATACTTAAGATGATTGGTGCCGATACGATGTCACCCAGATTAAAGGCATCAATGCTCGAAGTAAAAAAGTCCATTAATACATGGCCCCAATTGGCATCTTCTGTTACTTTAGGAGGAGCCGCTACAACTGATGTTTGCCGTCGAATTTTATTGGATCAATTCCGTGATTCGGGAAGATATTATGTAGATCTGGATGAAATTATAAAGGATAAAACACTTGAATTTTCTCCTTCATAGGATGAGCCTTACTCAAGACTTTCCCCAGCTTAAAATGAAAAAATTTTATTCACTAGTCTTACTGCTCCAAGTTCTTTTCTTAACGAAGGGATTTGCTCAAAAGATCATTGTTTTCAAAGGGGATAATATAGTTATTGGCCAAAGTGTGTCTATTCTGGAGGATTCCACTAAACATCTTGATTTTAATTCGATCCGCAAGTCCTCAGGGTTTATTCAGTCGCACACGCAGGTTCCAAACTTGCAATTAAGCACATCGGTTTTTTGGTTGCGGTTTACGATTAATAATGAAAGCTCAGAAAATCAGCTTTTGCTTAGTCTTGACTATCCCACTTTGGGTGTATGCGAGTTTTATTATCCTGTTAACGGCGTATATCGATCAGAGAAAGTAAGCGATAATAATCGTTTTGATCAAAGAAAGTACAAACATCAGGATTTTATTTTTGATGTTAAAGTTCCCAATCACAGTACCGCCACATTCTATCTTAAAGTTCAAAGCAATGAGCAGATGGTTTTGCCCTTAGTATTAGGTACGCCACAAAAGGTTGCAGAAACCAAACTTACACGAGACCTCCTATGGGGTGTGCTGATAGGGATATTATTGGTCATGATCCTCTATAACACTTTCGTATTTATCTCAACTAAAGATATAAGCTATTTGTACTATGTGTTGTATACATTGTTTATAGCGCTCACTCAAACCTCCTTGTCAGGTTATACCTACCGTTTTATTTTTCCAAATTCACCTGTGTTATTTAATATGGGCATAATTATATTTAATGCACTGGGGGGCATTGCTTTTTCATTGTTTGCACTTTCTTTTTTAGGAATTAAAGAGAAAATGCCAATAATGGGTAAAGTATTTAAGTTGATAATCCTGTTGTATTCTCTGACAATTATTGTTCGACTATTTGACTATGCTCTTGTAAGTTATAGAATGACTGATGTTTGTGCCTTAGTTGTAACGGTTAGTACTTATATCGTCATAATAAAGCTTTCGCGGAATGGATATAGACCAGCAAAGTTTTTTCTATTGGCATGGACCATGTTTTTCGCAGGAATAGTCTTATTTGTGTTGCGTAATTTGGGGATCTTACCTTATAATAATTACACCAATTATACTATGCCAATTGGAACTGCCATTGAAGTAATTTTGCTATCTCTTGCATTGGCAGATAGAATAAATATTTTCAAGGCGGAGAAGGAAAAATCTCAGGAAGAGACTTTGAAAGCATTGCAAGAAAACGAAAAGATTGTTCGGGAACA
>JAQBOT010000307.1 GCA_028287885.1 Pedobacter sp. | reverse complement strand
GCCTGATGGGTCTTCCTCAGGTCCACCCGGTGCTTGCATTACGCCATCTAACGTGATAAATGATAGCACAATTATTTTCCTCATGTTATTACTTTTTTATGTATTTAAAAGTTAGCTAAAAATTAATTTAGTTTATGATACGAATTTAGTCAACTATACAATCTAACTGCTGTGTAAATGCGACAATCACAGGAACTTATTGCGACAAATTCCATTTCCAATGTTCAAAGCATGAAGTCAGAACCGTCATATTATTGCTTATTTAGGCACATTCCAATAAACTTTTCGGCGCGATTACTGTCTGTACTATCAAAACCTGTATTAAACACACAAGGAAAACGTTAAACGAAACATGAAATCATTTCTAATATCTCTGCTATTTATATGGCCTATACTCCTTAATGCGAAAACGAATGTAAAAAGCCGTATTGAAGAGCCTCCTGCGAGAGCTGGCTGGACATCAGAGGAATTAACTTTAGCCAATACGGCTATAGATGTTGACTACCTCTCATCTGAAGAAAAAAACATCATTTTCTATATGAACCTCGCGCGCATGGATGGAACAAGGTTTTTTAAAACCTACTTCCAGGATTTTGTTGATGCCCATAACCAAAGAATGAAAAGGTATAGCAACTACAGCGAGCTGAAGGTGAACCGGTATGATGCCTACTATCGGGGTCTCGAGCAGGATCTTAAACGCGCCAAGAATCTTGGTCTCCTATACCCTGATGAGACCTTGACCTATGTTTCAAATCAACACGGCAGCGATATGAATAAACACAACATGATCGGGCATGTTTCCTCAGATGGTCGCACGATGGTGAATCGAATTGAGAAATATTACAAGAACAGAGGAATGGCCGAAAATCTCGCCTTTGGGTTTGCAGGCGGACTGGATATAGTCTCAATGCTGTTGTTAGATACGGGAATTCCTGATGTTGGTCATAGGAAAAATATACTAAATACAACGATTGGTTTGAACCTGGTGGGTGTAAGCATACAAGCACATCCGCATTATAAATATTCGGCAACAATCGACTTTGTTGCAATTCCAAACCTGAAAAGGTAGGCGGATTTCAGCGGGATGGAAATGTAATTATGTTCCATCCCCTCTGATATTCCATTTCATTGCCTACTTTCGCATAATTAATCATGCGTAAAACACTTCTAGGCTTTATTGACTTCTTTTATCCGCCGTTTTCCCGCTGGATATCGCCACACACCTTTCGCTACATCATATCTGGCGGAACAACATTGATGATTGGTATTGTTGTTTATTACATTGCTTATAACTTCATCTTACAACAGGAGCATGTGCGAATTGGTTCTCTACTAGTTACAGCACCGATCGCTGCCTTAGGCATTGAATCCATCATCACTTTTATCATCGGCTTCGTCCTAAATAAGTATCTTGTATTTACAAGATCTAATCTAAAAGGTAGGATCCAGCTGTTCCGCTATGGTTCCGTCGTGGCAACGAATCTACTGCTGAACTATGCCTTCATAAAAGTCCTTGTTGAAGCATTTGGCTTTTACCCTACCATTTCAAAAATTGTTACCTCGCTAATCTTGGCTGTTTTCAGCTACTTCTCTCAAAAACACTTCAGTTTTAAGGTTAAAGAATAAGCATGTTCGCAAGAACAATCCTTTCCTAAAATAGCAGGAACAATCCTTTCTAAGGGATTAAGCGTTCCTGGCGCAGCTGTTCAAACAAGTCAAAAAAGGACTCATCGGTACGCTGAAACACATTAAAGCCAAGTTTGCGACTTTTAGACATATCCGTCATCACCTCTATAGGCCGTCCGAGATCAAGATCGGTGTGCCAGGCGGAAGCCAAACGCGTTAAGTCGGGCTCAACCAAATTATTTCGCTCTGCAATCTCTTTCCAAAGCTGCACATCATTTGCAATTTCGACTTCCAGGGGGGCGATTGTACCCTCATAACCCACAAACTCAATCCCGAACCAACCCGCCAACTGCTTCCACAACCAACTCCATCTAAAGTAATCGCCATTAACAATGTTGAAAGCCTCATTCTTTGCAGCCTCTGTTGTAGATGCCCAGATCAGGTGTTCCGCAAGTACATGGGCGTCTGTCACATCAGAAAGGCCGTTCCATTGTGCTTCTGATCCGGGCCAGCGAAATGGACGCCCAGTCTCCTTACAGATGCTTGCATAAACTGCCAAGGTTGTTCCCATGTTCATCATATTCCCTACAGCTTTTCCGATCACCGTATGCGGGCGATGAATACTCCAGGTAAAGCCGTCGCGCTCTGCAGCTGCATAAACTTCATCCTCTTGCGCATAATAGAAGTTTTCTATGTCAAGCCTGGGGTGCTCTTCACGCACTGGTGTTTCTGGTAAGGTTCCTGCTTTTGCATAAGCGTCAAAGGGTCCGAGGTAATGCTTAAGTCCGGTAACCAAAGCAACATGTTGTACCGACTTTTTGGAAGACAGAACATTAAGAAGGTTACGGACCATCAGGCTGTTCACTCTAATGTTCTCAGCTTCCGTTTCATTGCGCATCCAACTGGTTATGTAAACGTGTGTGGGCGCTAGATCACCCAGCGCTTCGCTCAAACTGTGCGTATCCAGCAGGTCGGCTGCAACTGGCTTCAAACCTTCAATGTCTGTATTCGGATTCCTGGCTAGACCATATGCAGTCCAGCCTTTTGCTATAAGGGTTCTCGCAAGATTGCTACCGGTGATTCCACTTGCACCAACAACGAGGGCTATGTTTTCCATATTCGTATTTATTTAGAAGTTAAAAGGCCAAACTTAAGGCAATTGTTTTCTGTATTTCAACCTAGGTTGAAAACGAAGAGTAAAGAAGCTTTCCTTTTTAATGTTAAAGTCGATTAGTTGCGCTTATGCTTTAAGTTTGTGATTGCGATTGCATTAAGCAGTGCCTCGGAGAAGTTTTCAATAAATCTCGACTTCGTTTCTTCATCCAATAAAAGCAAGGAGAGGTATGGATTTAAGTCCTCCAATTCTACCAGCAACAACTCACCAGTAGCGGTGCGACAGGCATCAACACGTTGGATCCCATGTTCCAGATCGTTCCAGTCTATAAACATTTGTGCAAAGATCAGGTCTTCTGCAGTCGGCTTATACTGCTGAAGCTCCCAACGTTTATGCTTGTCTGCAGCGTACATAGCATATTGAAAAGTGCCATCGATGTAGTAAAACGAGACTTCATATTGAAAATCAATGAAGGGTTGTACGATATAGCCCTTTACATCTAAGTCAGATAAGCTGTCGCGATCAACATTTTTCATCCCGATAGAATCAGCTCCGTTCTTCAGCTTTACTGTATACGTATCTTGATTTGGCAGGCGCTCCAAGTCGGATAAAGATTCGATTGTCGGTATGACTGGAAAGTTCAGCTTTGTTAATTCAATAAGATATTCTTTGCCTTTGATATCTGCCTTTCCGGTCATACTATTATAGCATGCTGTTTCATTTGCATTTACTCTGCTTACAAATTTATTGAAAGTCGATTGATAGTGTAAGACCGGCCCGGTATTTCTAAACACAACAAGATCTACGAGGCTCTCAAAATTCTGTGAGTCTTGAGGGTGGCAAATGAGCACATAAAAATTCTTCCGCAACATCGACGTGATGTAAAAGTCCTCATCGAAATAATCACGTCCATTTGCTTCGAAATACAAATCGGTAAGGTACAGTAGGCTTGGCTTCGAATCCATTGTTTTATATCTAAGCGGCAAATGTAGGAAATCCCCGAAACGATTTAGTTACTGTCGGTTGATCCTGATGAATGACTAATTTATCGCCTTGTATGAAATTTACATTTATACCGCAAATTTAAATTTGTTAACTTTAATTATCCCCTTATATTAGGCAGGATAAGAATAAAGTAAGGTGATGAGCGATTTTAATGACTTTAATAACCCACAGGTTGCCAACCTGCCCCGACATTTAAGGCAGTTTATAGTTGAGCAAAATTACGATAAGTACACGCCAGTTGACCAAGCGGTTTGGCGGTATGTGATGCGTCAGAATTATAGTTATTTAAAAGATGTTGCCTATTACCCGTACATCAAAGGATTACAGCGTGCAGGCTTAAGCATTGAACATATTCCAAACCTGCAAACCATGAATGATAATCTTGGGAAGTTAGGCTGGGGTGCGGTTACCGTAGATGGATTTATCCCTCCTGCCGCTTTCATGGAATATCAAGCTTTTCGGGTACTGGTTATTGCTGCCGACATACGACAGATCAACCACATTGAATATACGCCTGCACCTGATATCATTCATGAGTCGGCGGGGCATGCACCAATCATCGCCGATGCGGCTTACAATAATTATTTGAGTTACATTGGTTCCATCGGTGCTAAAGCTATGTTTTCTTCAAAAGACTTCGAGCTTTACGAAGCTATACGGCACTTGTCAATACTTAAGGAAGCAGTAAATGCGGACGAGTCTGAAATTGCCCGTGCTGAAGAACAGCTTCAGCATATTTCTGAAAACATGGGTGAACCATCTGAAATGGCCCTATTAAGCAGACTACATTGGTGGACGGTAGAATATGGTTTGATTGGTACCTTGGAAAATCCGAAAATCTATGGCGCCGGACTACTTTCCTCTATCGGTGAAAGTGCAAGTTGCATGTCTCCGGATGTCAAGAAACTGTGGTATACCATAGACACCATAAAGTATGCTTATGATATTACCAAACAACAACCGCAGCTCTTTGTAACGGAGAGTTTTGTTAACCTTTCCCATGTTCTGGAACAATTTGCCAGTACTATGGCTTTCAGACGCGGCGGTGCCGAAAGTATTAAAAAAGCCATAGAGTGTAAGAATCCTGCTACGGCAGTTTACAGCTCTGGACTACAGGTTACAGGGGTGTTTACCGATTGCGGCAAAGACGAGAAGGGTGAATTGATATTTATTAAAACTACCGGTCCTTCTGCTTTAGCCTTTGACGATAAAGAACTGGATGGTCATAGCAAACATTACCATAAAGATGGTT
>JAQBOT010000303.1 GCA_028287885.1 Pedobacter sp. | reverse complement strand
GGAAACCAAACCGGAAGTTTGCTGATCCATTATCTGTTGAATGCTTGGGAAGAAAAAGGAAAGTTGGACGGCAATCAATATATAGTAAAAACGATTGTGACCTCCAACCTGATCGACGAGATTGCAAAATCTAAAAACGTGACCTGCTATAATACGCTGACCGGCTTTAAATGGATTGGCCAGTTGATCACCAGCCTGCAAGGCGAAAAGACTTTTATCGGTGGTGGTGAAGAAAGCTATGGCTATTCTGTTGGTGAGCTGGTACGCGATAAAGATGCGGTGATCTCTTGTGCTTTCATTGCTGAGATGACGGCTTACTATAAAGACAAAGGAAGCAGCCTGTATAATGCCCTGTTGAATATGTATGTAGAATACGGCGATTACAAAGAAGAATTGGTTTCAATTACAAAGAAAGGAAAGACCGGCGCGGAAGAGATCAAGGAAATGATGGTGAAATTCAGGAACAACCCGCCTGCAGAGTTGGGCGGATCAAAAGTAATCACTTTGAAGGATTATGAGTTAGGCACAGAAACAGACCTGACAAACGGCAGCTCGAAACCCTTAGAATTGCCTAAATCCGACGTTTTACAGTTTGTTACGGCTGATGGAAGTATCATTTCTGCAAGACCATCAGGAACTGAACCGAAGATTAAATTCTACTGCAGTGTAAATGCTCCTTTGACAGACATTGAAAGCTACAAAACGGTTGATGCGCAGCTTGGTAATAAGATTAAAACCTTAATGGCGGATCTACAGGCTTAAGCGATCAAGCAACTTTTATATGAAAAGCTCATGGTTTTAGGATCGTGGGCTTTTTTTTCGCCCTTCATTTTCTGCATTTCATCTGGTGATTTCTGCAGGTTGTCGGCTTTGCCTTCTTTTGGCCTTATTGAGTAACCATATTGGTGCTGTAATTCAACATCAACAGTATGAAAACGCAGCTAAGCCTCGTACTATTTCTATTAAGCATTTACGGAATGGCCGGCGCACAGACCCGGATTTCCGGGATGATAAAATCAAGCAAAGGAACACCTGTTGCAAATGCCAATATTCTCATAAAGAACAGTTATGATGGCACATCTTCTGACAGTTTGGGAAGATTTGATTTTACTACAACAGAAAGCGGCACGCTGATCTTAGGCTTTAGTGCTTTGAACTATGAATCGGACTCCGTAAGTATTATAGTGAATAAAGAAGCCCTGCGACTAACACTGACCATTAAAAGTGCGGTAAACCAGCTGAATACCGTAACCATCAGCGCTGGCTCCTTTGTTGCTGGCGACGCAAAGAAGGGCGCCATTCTGAGTTCTTTAGATATTGCAACAACAGCCGGCACCCGCGCTGACGTCTTTGCCGCGCTACAAACCCTTCCTGGTACCCAGACCACCTTTTCTGAAAGTGGCTTATTTGTACGCGGTGGTTCTGCATCGGAAACTAAGACTTATTTCGACGGCATGCTTGTTAAGAGTCCTTTTAACGCCACCGTACCTGACCAGGCTTCCCGAGGTCGTCTATCTGCATTCCTTTTTAAAGGCACCTCCTTTTCTGCAGGTGGCTATTCTGCGCAATTTGGGCAGGCACTCTCCTCAGCGCTAATATTGGAAAGTACAGACCTGCCAGAGAAAACTACGACTGGTATTACCTTCCTTTCGGTCGGCGGTGGATTGGATCAGAACCTCCGGTTCAAGAACAGTGCTCTGAGTATTGGTGGTTATTACTACAACCTGGCACCTGTTTACGGCATCATCAAGCAACAAAACGACTATGTGAAGGCACCAGAACAAGGCGGTGGCAACATTCAATATAAGGCAAAAACTTCTGCCACGGGCATGTTTAAATTTTATGGCTCCTACAGCCAAACTGGATTGTCTTTGTATAGTGCAAACATTGATGCGCCAGAGAAACCAAATTTCCTGAGTAACAGCAATAGTAACATTTACGTCAACTCCACCTACAAGGAATTTCTTTCTGACAACTGGAAATTGGAAGCTGGTTTTGCTTTCAACAGAGATGAAGATGCTGGGCTGAAAGTGAGAGATGATTACAGTCGGCGCGACCAATTGCTTGAAGGTAAGTTAACCATGACTCGGTATTATGGTAAACGAACAAACTTCAAGTTCGGCGCTGAAACTTTTAACACCGGCCGTTTCGAAAGTTTTAATGAGCGCTCCCATTCGTACAACGACCAGATCAGTTCGGCCTTTGTAGAGACAGATCTGTTCTTAAGCTCCAGGTTCGTTGCACGTGTTGGCCTTAGAAGCGAGTATTCTTCTTACTTGAGACAATATAACCTGGCACCAAGAACATCTTTAGGCTTCAAGACCAGCTTAAATTCACAGGTCTCCCTGGCCTATGGGCGCTTTTACCAGAACCCAGAAGATGAATATCTCATTTTGAAGGCAACGGGCTTTGAACAGGCAGATCATTACATTTTGAAATATGAAATTAATACCCCAGATCGGAACTTTAGGATCGAAGGGTATTATAAGAACTATAACCGACTAACAAAGATAACTGACGGTACACCGAACAATAATGGTAAGGGCTATGCTAAGGGATTCGAAATCTTTTGGCGGGATAAAAAAAGCGTACAAAATGCCGACTACTGGATCTCTTATTCTTTTCTTGACACGAAAAGAAACTTCCGGGACTATCCTACACTGGCTACACCGGAGTTTGCAGCACGGCATACTGCCTCCTTTGTTTTCAAGCAATACATCAACGCAATTAGCACCCAAATTGGCGGCACCTATACAATCGCTTCAGGACGCACGTATGTAAATCCGAATAACCCGGTATTCTTATCCGACAAGACCAAAACCTATAACGATCTAAGCCTTACTGTTAGTCACCTAACCCATGTATTTAAACAGTTCACCGTTTTATACCTGAATGCGAACAACGTTCCCGGCTTTAAAAACGTCTACGGATATCAATACAGCGCGGATGGATCAAGTCGCCGGCCTAAGCTGCCCTCTGCGAGAAGAGACCTCATTATCGGACTCTTAATGACTATTGGCGACAACACTTTTGTAAGATAATCTCAAAATAAATTAAACACAAAACGTACAATTATGAAAAAGGTAATCAACACCATTGGCTTGTTTTTGCTTCTGACAAGCATGAACAGCTTCGCACAGACGAGCAATGAAAAATTCCAACAGGCAGTGCTGAAAGGGCGTGAGCTGCTAAAAAACGCAAAGGGCACTGAGGATTTTGCTAAATCCGCCAACTACTTCGAGCGGGTCGCACAAGTCGAAAGTAAAGAATGGCTTGCACCATATTATGCCGCGTACAGCAACCTGGTTGCCGGACTAACCAGCAGCGATAATGCAGTGAAAGATCAATATTGGGATAAAGCCTTAATTGAGGTTGACCAGGCAGCTGCGCTGTCTAACAACAACAGTGAGATCTACGCACTTAAGGGATACATTCAATACATGAAGCTCAGTGTGGACCCACAAAACCGCTTGTCGTTCATGACGGAATCTGCGGGATCGCTGGCTACAGCAAAGTCGTTAAACCCTGAGAATCCACGTATTTACCTGATCATGGGGCAGAACACCTTCTACACGCCAGAAGCATTTGGTGGCGGCAAGGAGAAAGCCAAACCTATTTTGGAAGCCGCAGCGGCGAAATTCGCTATATTTAAGCCAGCTAATGAGCTCGAACCGAGCTGGGGAGCAGAAAGAACAAGCGAACTATTGGCACAGTGTAAATAAACGAACATGGCATTTAATACAAATCTGGAAGCGGGTACACTTAAGCAAAAATATATCACTCAGGCTTGGTGGAAATCAAACCTCATCTACCTTGGAATCGGAGTGTTTATTGGGCTGGTTCTGGCTTTACTGATCAGTGCTTTTAATGGGGCATGGATCGGCACCAAGGGGCTGAGCTTCCAAATTTTGTATAGCTCTATTATTTCTTTGTGCATCACCAACTGTATCTATATCTCGCAAAAGCTCCTGTTCTTTAGTAAGAAGAAGTTTTGGGTCTACATAGCCATCTATTACAGCTCGAGCATAATTGGGATGCTGATTGCTATTGAGTTGATTTATCTTGTGCAGGCTGGTTTGTATGACGTTCCCTATCATTTTTTCCATTTGCAGGATACTCTTTTCAGTACTGTTGTGGTCGTGATCATTTGTACCATCATATTCTCTTATCATGCACAAAAGGAAAGAATGAATGCCAGGCTGAAGGAGAAAGACCTTGATGTACTTCGTTTGAACCAGATGAAAACTCAAGCTCAGCTGGCAACCTTACAGTCTAAAATCAATCCGCACTTTCTTTATAATTCTTTGAACGCAATAGCTAGTCTGATCCATGAAGATCCGGATAAGGCCGAGAATATGACGTTAAAGCTTTCTAAGCTTTTCAGATATAGCATCAATCAGAACCAGGAGGCATTGGTGACATTGCAAGAAGAAATGGAGATTGTAAGTACCTACCTGGATATAGAAAAGGTACGCTTCGGCGAGCGGATTAACTTTCATACTCAAGTTGATGAATCTTTAAAGAACGCGAAAATACCGAGGTTTTTGATCCAGCCCTTGGTTGAGAATGCACTGAAGCATGGTTTAAATAATATGACAGACCGCGGGGAGCTGAGGATCAGCATCAGCGGAACCGATAAGGTCGTGATAAGCATTGCGGATAACGGCCGG
>JAQBOT010000284.1 GCA_028287885.1 Pedobacter sp. | reverse complement strand
GTGGGTCTATCCTGGAACGTAAACAAAGAGCCGCTTCTAAATGGAAGCAAAGTGTTGAATAACTTGAAACTGCGTCTCAGCGCAGGCCAAACCGGAAACTCAGAAGTACCTGCCTACAGCTCGCTGGTCGCTTTAGCACCAACCAATTATTACTTCAACAGCGCACTGGTCACTGGTATAGCGCCCCTGCAACTCGCTAATCCAGACCTGAAATGGGAAAAGACCATGCAATATGATTCAGGCTTTGATCTTGGAATACTAAACAATCGCATCAGCCTGGTATTTGATGCTTATTATAAAAAAACAAGCGACCTGCTATTGAATGTTCCGCTGCCAATCTACACCGGCTATGCCAGTGTATTAAAAAACGTAGGTAGCGTATCAAATAAGGGTATTGAACTCGCCCTGAATACCGACAATATTAAAGCTAAGGCATTCAACTGGAAAACAAATCTAGTATTTGCCATTAACCGAAACAAGGTCCTCAATCTGGCCACAGGTGTAGATAACTATTTCCCACTGGCACCCACCGGAAGGCAATCACCTGTAATTGTTAAGGTTGGGGAGCCAGTAGGTACTTTCTGGGGATACAACACCAGTGGCCTGTTAACCCAGGGTGATCTGGACAAAAAAGTTCCTTTGCTTTCGGGAGTGCCACAGCAGGTTGGTGACACCAAGTATATCGACACCAATGGCGACGGGCTGGTGACTACCAATGACCGCCACAATCTAGGCAGCGCGCAGCCCAAATTTACTGGAAGTATCACCAACACATTTGCTTCTGGGCCAGTTGATCTTTCAGTTTATCTCCAGGGTTCTTACGGCAACAAGATATTCAATCTGCTGGAGCAAACGCTGGAACGACCGACCTTATCACTGAATGCTTCGGCTGCATTGTTAGACCGCTGGAGCCTGGAGAATCCGAATGGCACAGTGCAACGTGCAACCAATGCACCGGTGCCGCAGGTTACGGACAGGTATATAGAGGACGGCTCCTATCTGCGGCTTAAAAACGTTTCGCTCGGTTACAACCTCAGTGGTAATCTGCTATCAAGACTGCATGTCAAACAGTTTAGACTGTATGCATCGGCGCAAAACCTGCTTACAATCACCAACAATACCGGCCTTGATCCTGAGGTGAATTTCTATGATAATGATAACACCAAACAAGGCATCGACAACGGCAGCTATCCATCTGTTCGCACCTTCCTCGCTGGTTTAAACGTCACCTTTTAACACCCATTCGAAATGAAAACTACTTTACTGCATCACATAACATTGGGAGTCGTCTTGTCATTAACAATGCTGGCCTCCTGCAAAAAGCTAAATGAAAACCCGGATTCGATCATCGTTTCTGACCAGTTTTATAAAACACAATCGGATGCCGTATCCGCGGTAAATGCAATTTACAGCACGCTAAGTAGCGATCCGGCCGGTGACTTTCCATTATACGGCCGCCAGCTGAATTTATTGGTAGAAAACGGCAGTGATAACCAGGTATACAGCCCAAGCAACACCAATCCGGATGTAAGGGCGCTGGGTACCGCTACCTTTATATCAGCAAATAGTAGGGTACAGAAGGTATGGCAGCAGCTGTATTTTGGTATTAACCGGGCAAATATTGCCATCGATCGAATTCCTGCAATTCCTATTGACACTACCCTAAGATCGAGACTGGTAAGGGAAGCCAAATTTATCAGGGCCCTTCTATATTTTAATCTTGTAAGGCTTTATGGGGCCGTACCGCTGGTATTGCATGATCCAGAATCTATTGAACTCGACAAGCTGAAAGTACCGCGTACACCAGTAGACAGTGTTTACCTGCAGATCATCGCGGACCTGACGGAGGCGACCAACCTCCCGCCCAAATACAGTGGTGCAGACATTGGGAGAGCGACCGGTGGTGCCGCACATAGCCTGCTTGCAAAGGTATATGTTACACGGAAGCAATGGGCGACCGCGAAAACAGAATTGGAGCAAGTGATCAACGGTGGATACGGCTACGGTTTGTTTGCAAATTTTTTGGATGTCTTTCAAAAACCGACGAAGAATGGTATAGAACACATATTTTCTGCCCAGTTTGAAAGCAATCTTGGTGCGGCGAACAGCACTCAAAACTTAAGTCAGAGTTTTTCTTCGTTCAACGCGGGTACGCTACCAATTGACATCCCGGCAGACAGCAGCCTCTATAAGATGTTTAGTGCCAATGATACACGCAGGGCAGTTACTTTCTACAATACGGTATATAATTCCGCAACTGGTAAAACGGTGGTTTATGAGAATGCTTATACACCTTATTTCAACAAGTTCGTTGATTACAGCCTAACCCCGCTGACCACGCAGGCACAAAGCGGCATTAACTTTCCTGTTCTCAGGTACTCCGATGTACTGTTAATGTACGCAGAAGTATTAAATGAAGTCGATGGCGTGCCGAATGCTGCAGCCTACAGCGCAATTAACCAGGTACGTAACCGGGCAAATGCCGGCAATTTGCCCATTGGGCTTAGCCAAAAAGCGTTTCGTGATTCGGTATTCCTGGAAAGAAGAAAAGAATTCATACAGGAGGGCCACCGCTGGTTTGACCTAGTTCGCCGTGGAGGTACTACATTGCTGGATGCTGTGCATAAACTACCGGCAAAATCAGCCGCCAGCGAAAGAAATACTTTGTACCCCATCCCGCTGGTGGAGATACAGCAAAATCCATTATTAACACAGAATCCCGGCTACTAAAATATTAATCACTTAAACGTAATACTATGACATTATCAGATGTAAGTATAATAGGGAAAAAGATCCTGGTGGGCATCATTGTCACCATTGTTCCCTTTACCATCATTCTCGGCGGACTTTGGTTGACACCAAAACTGCTCGGTAAAATCGATAAATCCAAAAAACAAGAAAGTCTAATCCTTAAACCCAAAACCGCATTATGAAAATGGCACCCGAAACCGAGCAAAGGATTGTGAAAAATGCTTTTCTGAGCCTGTTCATCTTTTTACTGCCTATCGCGCTTATGTTTATCACCTTCTACTTCACCGGTGAGCGTCCCTGGGAGAAAAAACAAGCCAGCACTAAAAAGCAAATATCCGTAGACAAAATTAAATTAAATAACAATGGAAGCAACGATTGATCTTTTCAAAAAAGTGATCGAGAATCTGAATGGTTTCGGATTCCCGTTCCTGGTGTTCTTTATTGGCGTACTGGAATTTTCCTTTGGCCTTTACCGTGGCAAATGGCCAAAAAATGAGCGAAACGTAGATATTGCTTGCTTTGTTCTCCCGCGGCTCATTATCCGGCCGGCAGTAGCCTACTTCGGACTACAACTCTTACCGCAAGTTCTGCCAGCATTTAAAAATGAGTTTAGTTGGGTGCCGTTTTGGTGGGGTTGTGCCATTATAGCAGTAGCCGATGACCTGACGCAGTATTGGTACCACCGTCTGCATCACGAAGTGCCGTGGTTATGGCGTTTTCACCGCACGCACCATTCTGCATCATACATGGGTATGGCTATGGCCAGCAGGCAAAATGCGATATATAGTCTGTTCTTTTCGCAAACGTATTTGACAACTGCATTGGTATATTTAGGATTAGGTATTCCCGCAGTTGTGGTGCGGGGAATTAAGGGAACCATTACGACCTTAGCTCATTCAAGCATTCCGTGGGATAAGCCTTTTTATAAGTATAAAATGCTGCATCCAATTGCTTGGGTGTTGGAAAGGCTAATATCTACGCCGGCAACACATCATGCACATCATGCCGCAACTACCGACGACGGCATAGGCCATTATAAAGGCAATTTTGGTAACATGTTTTTTCTATGGGATGTCATTTTTGGGACAGCACTAATTACTCGTAAATACCCTGCAGTTTACGGTATCTCTCATTACGAGGGCGATCAATGGTACGCACAACTATTGTGGCCGATATTTAAATCTAAAGTAGCCGGCAGTGAGCTTGCAGCTGACGGGCCTGTGGTGAGAACTGACGATCCTGCTGCTGACCCGGCTTACAGGCGTTCAGCTAAAACGAGCGTTGAGCAACACCAAAAAGCACCAGTGCAGGAACTGTCCACAGTGAAAAGTATATAAGAACAAATGAAAGTAATACCAGCTGTCTATAGCATGATGTAAAAAAGGAAAAAACACTCCTGTCTGCCTCAGATTTAAAAGATTCGGAGAAAAAGTGTAAGTAGGTATACATCCACGATCAAGCATCAGGCCCTTCATAAAAGGGCCTGATTTACACTCCTAAAAGCATGCTAGCATCATGTTAATACTTGCAGGAACATCGGCAATGTTAGCTAGTACACTTTAAGTTTAATTTGTTCTCGTGCGTGTTTGGCAGCAGCAACCATATTCTCTAATGCAGCTTTAGTCTCCGGCCATTTACGTGTCTTCAAACCACAGTCCGGATTCACCCACAAGTTTTCAGCGGGCAACAAATCTGCCGCTTTGGCTAGAAGAGATGCCATTTCTTCGATACTTGGTACACGTGGTGAGTGGATGTCATATACACCAGGACCAATCTCGTTCGGATATTCAAAATGTGCAAATGCCTGTAGTAATTCCATTTGTGACCTCGAAGTTTCGATAGTAATTACATCAGCATCCATAGCAGCAATATGTTCAATAATATCATTAAATTCACTATAGCACATGTGGGTATGGATCTGTGTGCGGTCCTGAACACCGCCTGCTGTAACTCTAAATGCACGAACTGCCCAATTCAAATAGTGCGGGCGCTTTTCCATCCTTAATGGTAGCCCCTCGCGGATAGCAGCCTCATCAATCTGAATAATCCCAATACCTGCTTTTTCAAGGGCTAATACTTCATCACGGAGTGCGAGTGCAATTTGGTTGGTAGTCACTTCACGCGGTTGATCGTCACGGACAAATGACCATTGAAGAATAGTTACTGGACCTGTTAGCATTCCCTTCATTGGCCTTTTAGTTTGTGCAGCGGCATATTTACTCCAACGTACGGTCATATCTTGGAGACGGCTTACATCACCATAAATAACCGGGGGTTTAACGCAACGGCTTCCATAGCTCTGCACCCATCCACTCTTAGTGAACAGAAAACCATCAAGCTGCTCTCCAAAATATTCAACCATGTCGTTACGTTCAAATTCGCCGTGAACCAGCACATCCAAGCCAATCTCTTCCTGCCAGCGAATTGCATCTATCGTAGCCAGTTCAATCTCATTTTCATACTGCTCAAGTGTTAGCTCTTTTCTTTTAAATCTTGCACGTAACTTTCGGATATCGTCGGTTTGCGGGAAGGAACCAATCGTAGTTGTAGGGAACGAGGGTAGATTGAAACGATCATGGTGTAGTTGCTGACGAACAGGGAAAGTACTTTGACGAGCCGCGTCAGCACTGGTTATAGAGGCCACACGGTCTTTGACAGCTTGCTTATGCACCTTTTCTGATGATTTTCTGCGCTCAATTGTATTCTCATTAGCTTTTAACAACTCGCCGTTTCCTTCAAAAATCTGTTTCAATTCATAAACTTCATTTAACTTCTGTTTGGCGAATGCCATCCAGTCTTTGATGTCTGAATCGATTGCAGTTTCCAGGTCTAGATCGATCGGGCAATGCAAGAGCGAGCAGGAAGGAGCAATGATCACCCTTTCGCTACCGAGTTTTTCAACTGCCTTAGTGATCAAGCCAATTGATTTTCCATAGTCATTTTTCCATACGTTACGTCCATCAACAACGCCAAGGGAAAGCTGAAGATCCTTACCAATTAATGCCAGCACGACATCCAATTGTTCGGGAGCGCGGACCAGATCAACGTGAAGCGCTGCTATCGGAAGACTTACCGCCAATTGTGTATTATCAAGTAAGGCTTCGAAATAAGTTGCAACCAAAAGCTTAACGCCACTTACCCGGTTGGCTATAAAACGGTAAGCATACTCAAGTGCTTCCTTTTCTTTTTTAGAAAGGTCAAGTGCCAGACATGGCTCGTCCAGCTGGATCCATTTGATTCCTTGAAGTCTCAAACGATTAATAATCTGAACATATACCGGCACTAGTTTCTTAATGAGGTCAATACGCTCAAACCCCGGCTCTTTTTCTTTGCCTAGTAAAAGGTAACTTACTGGCCCAAGAAGTACTGCTTTAGCTTTTTCTCCAAGGTATAATTCTGCACTGTGATACTCATTGAAAATGTTTTCGTTGAAAACTTTAAACTCCTGGTCGGCCGTAAACTCAGGGACAATATAATGGTAGTTCGTATCAAGCCATTTGGTCATTTCCATTGCTGTAATGTCCAGGCCATCTTTTTGATAACCACGTGCCATCGCAAAATAGAGATCAATTTCATTATTAGACTTGACTTGCGAGAGTACCGGCGAATACCGATGAGGGATAACGCCCAACAACATACTTGTGTCTAATACCTGATCGTAGAAGCTAAAATCATTACAAGGTATAAGATCAATTCCGGCATCTAGTTGTGTCTGCCAATTTTCTTCCTTGATCTTGCGGGCAACTTGATTAAGCTCCTCCAGATCGATTTTGCCTGTCCAATATTGTTCACAGGCTTTCTTAAGTTGTCTTTGGCTACCAATTCGAGGGTAGCCTAGGTTTTGTGTTAGCATTCTTTTAAAGATTAATTTGAAAAACAGGTAAAAAGTGTTTTTGCTAAACTTCAAAATGCATTACAGAAAAAGGGCATATCATGGTATACAGGCATACGTTGCCCGCTATTAAAACCATTAGATTAGACCATTTGCTTTATTCCGCGAAAGCATTGTCCATCCGATAACAGGCAGGTCTCCTGGCTTGTAACATTTCAGCCCTCCTTCCCATCCTGTATATTGGACAGTGGACATTTTTGGCTAAAACTTTTAAGTTACATACAGTTGCGCGACAGCTCGTGATTTTCACACGATTCCCTTTTAATTCCAATTTTCATCAGAAACCCATTTCATTTGATAAAGTAAACAAAGAACTAAACTCCAGGCAAAGCTATTAATAAAGAGTTTATGTGCTAAGCAAAACCTATATTTTAGAAATTAAATCTATTTTTAGAAATTTAATAGATAATTTAACTTCTATTCCTTTATTTTATCCCTCAAAAAGAAATTTATTCTATGGAAGAACTGGACGAAACAGATAGACGGTTGCTTAAGTCACTTGGAGCAAACTCCAATGTGACCATTAAAGAATTGGCCGCACAGGTAAAACTTTCAGCCACGCCTGTTTTTGAACGGGTAAAAAAGCTTGAAACCAGTGGCTATATTAAAAGATATATTGCATTACTTGATGCAGAGAAGTTAAATTATGGATTGATCATTTTTTGTAATATAAAGCTTAAACAACACGAAAGAAGTATCGGCCACGATTTTGTAAACGACATTATGGGGCTCTCAGAAGTGGTTGAATGCTATAATATTTCTGGAGATTACGACTTTCTGCTAAAAGTTTACGCAAAAGACATGAAGCACTACCAGGATTTTGTATTCAATAAATTGGGTTCAGTAAAAAGCATAGGAAGCACACACAGTACATTTGTGATGCGTGAGAACAAAAACACGTACAACATACACCTTCTGTAAAACAAAACCTCATACTCCTTTTGTAACGGCCACAAGGAGTTTACGAAAAAACAGTGATAGACACAAGCAACGATCTGTCTCATTGAACGACTGTTTTTTAATAAAACTTCATGCACTTATAATTAGAGGGATCAACATGATCGGTTAGATGCTGCCGAAGATGCCAAGAATTCGATTTTATAAAGTAACTTGCATTATGTGACAACACTATTGCTCAAGTATTCCGAACTAGGGATGTAAAAGAAGAATAAATAAAGGCTAAACCTAGTTATATATGAATCAGATCGAACAAGCATTCCATTTATTCGATGAATATAACCGTCAGGACCCGCGAATATTGGTTTGGAAAAATAATAGCTATCCACAGGAATACGCTTATTCCTTAATGCTTTATGAAAGGTTGCTATCCCTGCATCCCGTTTCCAGTGAAGAGTTGTTGCTTGCCTCCCGCAGTCAGCATATTGGACGATGGGAAATTCCAAGAGGAAGCTATCCTGAAGGTAGGGAGAACTATTTGAAATGGCGCAAAGATTTGGCGCAGCATCACGCGACCATTTCTGGCAACCTCATGCAAAAAGCGGGTTACGGAGATGCGAAGATCGACCGCGTAAAAGAGATTATTCTTAAAAAAAGATTAAAACTGGATGTCGAAGTGCAGATAATGGAGAACGCCTTGTGTTTGGTTTTCCTAGAATATCAATATGAGGATTTACGCCGTAAATATTTACATGATCCCGAAAAGATGGTGAATATCCTGTACAAATCGCTTCTGAAAATGGATGCACATGGTCACGCGGCTGCCGGGTTGCTAAACTTCACTGATGATGGCCTTGAACGGGTCAGAGAAGCCATGGAGCTAATTAAAGTCCGGTGAAGTTGATCATATTCAAAACCAGAATCATTCGTCCAACCTTGTCCTGACTGTAACATCAGCAATAATGATCAACACTTTTCTAAAGTAAGAAGGAAACTTTGAATGAATGAAAACTTGTCATTACGATTTATAAATTTCTTACTCCAATCGTACCAAGTGCGCTAAGATCGTGTCATTCTTAATCTGTTCCACATCCAAAATATTAGCAAAGTCCTTAAATTTTACCATATCATACGTTATAATGAAACCCTCAATTCTTGATCAGGCAAAAAGAGTTAGCATAAAAGGCTGTCCACTCCCCCACTTGACAAACGATACTTTCCTCAATTATCAAGAACTCATTACATTAATCAACTGGCATTTTCTAGTTTTTGATAATGAGTAAATGATAAATTCAAAACGCTCATCCATCACCTTAGTCTCTATTATCGATCCTTTCTTGAGACAATGCCCCTAATAATTTTATCTTTAAAATTGTTAATAGATTATAGTCTCATTAATCCGTCTCAATAATCTATGTATTATTATATTTGATTATAACGTTTTTTATGAAAATTGGATACGCTAGGGTTAGTACATTAGACCAGAATTTAGACTTACAGTTGGATACACTTAAGCAGTTTGGATGTGATCAGATATTTGAGGAAAAAATCTCTGGTGCCTCGAAGGAGAGGCCTCAACTTATTAGGTTATTCAGCATACTAAGAAAAGGCGATAGCGTCGTTGTTTGGAAACTTGACAGACTGGGCAGATCATTAAGAGATCTGATTGATTTGATTTCGAAGATGAAGGATTTAGGTGTAACATTCGTAAGCATCCAAGATAGCATTGATACAAGCACAGCAACGGGTAGATTCACATTCAACATCTTCGCATCTTTAGCCGAGTTCGAGAGAG
>JAQBOT010000281.1 GCA_028287885.1 Pedobacter sp. | reverse complement strand
TTGGGTCTATGGCATTCCAATTGGTCAGGCCAGGATAGGATTCAATTACTTTCCCCTGATCCTCCCATTTGTAATTCGGGCTATGTGAATCCAAAGTTTTGTTTGTAGCCAACCCAATCGCCGAGGTGTTTTTACCAAACGCAGAGACTGAGTAATACAAGTAATATTTTCCGTTGTAAAAGCTAATATCAGGCGCCCAGATGTGGTTTTTAAACCCGGGGACGGCTTTGGTGGCCCAGGCCGGCCCTTCAGCGAATATATCATCTTCCTTCTTCCAACTCTTCAGATCTGTTGATGACCATGCAGAAATTCCCCGGCCGGTACAAAAGAGATAGAATTTTCCCGCTGAGCGAATCATCACAGGATCATGTACGGAGATGTTCGTTGGTAATTGTTGACTTCTTGCGACCAGTGTGCTAATCGAGAACAGCAGTAGGAAAATGCTTTTCATAAAGCTCGGTTTAAATTTTCACCCGCATGATATTTAGCGAATAAGGACTTAGCGTAAGTTTTACAACCTTGTTTTTTACAGCCACCTGGTTCATGACCGGTGAAACAGCATCCGGCTTATCGAAGGTGTTTTCCGCCTTAAGATCTGAACTGCTTAAAACCGTAAGTTGAGCCTTGCCGTTCAGTTTGGGCGCCCCATCTATTCTAAATTCGCATTCCTGCTTCTCTTTAGACGAGTTCACCACCTTTAAGATAAGCTCATTAGTTTTTTTATCGATTGTTGCCGAGGCATAGTATCCATCTTTGCCAGCAACAACCTGGTTATCGGATAGTACAGGTACGACTTCAGTTCCTTTATTTAAGCTAAATAGTTTTTGTACATGATAGTTTGCCGTACCATATGACCTTAGATTATCTACCCAGATTAAATCTGGAGTCCATTGCCAGCCTTCAATGTGGGCAAACAAAGGCGCATAAGAAGCCATTTCAACAACGTCGGCGTTGCGTTCGAGCCCGGTCATAAACGCCGCCTCAGACATTGCACAAAGCCAGTTGTTCTTATTCTCTGGACTAGCAATCTTGTCACTTTGGGCTGCATACTCACCGGCAAAAACCTTTGGCCCCTTGCGATCGTAATTATCATATCGGTTTGCGTTCTCCAGAAACCACTGTGGCGTTCCATAATAATGTTCGTCGATGATGTCTGCGTGGTTTGCCCTTAGACTGTTGTTTAGAAAGTCGAAGCGGTCACCTTTAGGATCTGTACCCGAGCTGTTTACAATCTTAATATTCGGGTATTTTGCTTTAAGAGCTTTAGTAAATAAAGCTAGTCTTTCCAAATATTGTGGCCCCCAGTTCTCATTACCTATTCCAATCATCGTCATATTGAAAGGCGCAGGGTGCCCCATTTCTGCCCGCTTTTTCCCCCATTCGGAAGTAGCTGGGCCATTTGCAAATTCAATAAGATCCAGGGCATCCTGGATATAAGGGTCAAGTTGTTCCAGTGGAACAACTTCCGCTGTGTTAAACTGGCAAGCCATTCCTGCATTCAAAATTGGTAGTGGCTTGGCGCCTATATCTTCGCATAGCTGAAAATATTCGTAAAAGCCAAGGCCGAAAGATTGAAAATAATCCGGTGTCGGCCTGTGTTTAAATTCCATGTTCCATCTGTTTATCACCATCTGGCGATTTTCTATCGGGCCTATGGTCTTTTTCCACTGAAAGCGTTCGTCAAGAGTCCTACCCTCAACAATACAACCTCCCGGAAAACGCAGGAACCCGGGTTTCATGTCCGCTAACATTTGTACCATGTCGCTCCGAAGTCCATTCTTCCGTTCCTTCCAGGTATCCTTTGGAAAAAGAGAAATCATATCTAAGTCGATTGCACCCTTTCCATCAAGTAGAACATCGAGACGTGCTTTATCAACCCTTTCTTTCGCAATAAAGCTAACCGTATAGCGCTTCCACTCTTTACTATCCGGCTGTATCTTTGCGGAGCCAATGATTGCTCCCTTTTCTCCAACAAGTTCAATTCGAATCCCTGTTAAACTTCCTTCATGCTGGCGGGCAAGGATCGAAAAATCGTATTGAAGATCCTTCTTGATTCCCATCCCACGGAAGCCAACATTTGAAAGACCGTAATTGCCGGTACTTGATTCTAGCTTGATGTATCTGCGGTTCGCCGGGTTTAGGTTTCCCCGGTTTAAAATTAGGTAGCTGCCCTCCGCTTTATCTTCTTTCTTCTCTTTCCAACCCATCATCGGAACGTCGAGTTCGAAAGACCTGTTTAACACAAGTTCGGCGTATAGTCCACCATCCGCACCAAGATTGATGTCTTCGAAAAACAATCCCCACATTGTCGGCGAGACCTTTGCTTTCACTTCGTTTGCCTTAACAACAAACATCTTCTGATTTTGCGCTTGAACCAGCGAGCTACCAGCAAACAGAAGAACGGCAGAAGCAGCGTAAATTCTTAATTGGTTTTTCATGCTAATTCAATTCAAGTTCCACAACAGACAAGGGAGGAAGTTCCGCGGACAACATATTACCGCTTTTCTTCGCGCCAGTAAACACTTTGGCTATGATCTTATTCGGGTTATCAAAAGAATTGTAGTCATTGAATTTTTCAGATGTTACAATGCGACCCGTAACCTTCGACCACTTCAAGCCCTTTAAATTCGTCGTAATGTTAATCTTCTTTTTTGGATCTATGTTCACAATTGTGATGTGCACGGCACCTGTAGAGTCAATCGACGCAGAGGCATTTAAAGCTGCCAATTGTTTATCCCCTAAAACATACTTGGGGCTCTTAAACTGTAATGGGATAGCTTTTGCATCCATGTGCACCTTATACAAGTCGAAAACATGGTAGGTTGGCGTAAGTAACATCTTTTCTTTTTCAGTTAAAATAACAGCCTGCAAGACATTTACTGTTTGTGCCAACGTCGCCACTCTAACCCGGTCACTGTGGTTATTGAAGATATTTAGGGTAGAGCCGGCCACGAGTGCATCACGCATTGAATTCTGCTGGTACAAAAAGCCCGGGTTTGTTCCAGGCTCAACATCTGTCCACACACCCCATTCATCCACAACCAGTGCTACACTTTTTTTCGGATCGTATTTATCCATGATCGCACTATTTAAAGTCACAAGGCTATCCATTGCCAAGCCATTCTTCATGGTGTTAAAGTATTGCTCTTCACCAAATTTGGTTGCAGATCCCTTTTTGCCCCAGTCGCCGGTCGGAAGCGTATAGTAGTGTAGTGAAAGGCCCCACATTTCATAGGCAGGTATGTTTTTCATCAACACTTCTGTCCAGTTTGTATCAAACGCATTCGCGCCGCTTGCAATTTTCTTAAGCGGTGCCCCGGGATAATTTCTCGCATAAGTTGCATATCGTTTATACTGATCAGCATAATACTCAGGTGTCATGTTTCCACCGCAACCCCAGCTTTCGTTTCCTACGCCCCAAAAAGATACTTTCCAAGGTTTGTCGCGGCCGTTTTCTTTCCTAAGATTTGCCATTGGGCTGATACCGTCGAAGTTTAGGTACTCCACCCATTTAGCCATTTCTTCGACCGTTCCACTTCCCACATTTCCTGCTATGTAAGGTTCGGCGCCAAGCAAACCGCAGAGCTCGAGAAATTCATGAGTTCCGAAACTATTGTCCTCCACTACCCCGCCCCAATTTGTATTGACCATCTTTGGTCGTTTTGTCCGGGGTCCGATACCATCTCTCCAGTGATATTCGTCAGCAAAACAGCCGCCCGGCCACCTTAAGTTCGGAATCTTGATCTTTTTTAAAGCATCAACAATGTCTAACCTGATGCGATCCTTTTTCGGAACATGTAAGGTAGAATCCACCCAGAAGCCGTCGTATATACAGCGGCCGAGATGTTCGGAGAAATGTCCATAAATGTGTTTACTGATTACTGTCTTCGCATTGCTTGTATTGAGATCGATGGCGACCTGGTTCTGCGCTTTTAAACTCACATTCATGCTTAAACACAAGAACAAAAAGAATGGGGTAGCTTTTTTCATAATAGTATTTTTGGATTTCCAGGGACTAATTAGGATTTAATCTGCATCAGTTTCCCTGTTTATACTTGGTTATTTATAGACTTAGCATTTTAAAGATAAGATAAAATTAATAAATGTCACATCAACGATTAAACAAATTGTTCTTTATACAAAAGCCCCCGTTGGGGGGCTATGTAAGAAACATCAACAAGCATTAACATTGATATTATTTTAGCTGGATCTTTTCAGCTGGGGAGTAAGCAAGTTCTGAAACTCCGGAGGTTTTTACACCAACCCGTACATAAACTGAAGCAGCATTCGCCAAAGAGGCAGGAATAGGTACAGTTAACGTTAGCGGTTGAGTTATATCCAAAATTTGAGCAGCAGGGATTGAAATAACTGCATCCTGGTTAACATCATCTACCAAGGCAGTCCTGAAAACATATAATCTTACAGCTTCCAGCGGATTAGTTGTCGTTACCGTCTCAATGCTTGCCGTAGCAGTTATATTAGTTCCATCCTTCTGGTACGTTGCAGTCTTAACAACAGAGAAGGGAGTTACAGGAACATCAACAATCGTATTACCGCTAACCTGAACATCAATTGAATCCGTATTGTTTACCCAGGGTCCAACTCCATTTTGACGCGTAAGTTTATACTTACCATCAAAAAGCAGCGCTGAAAATGCTCCATTCTGGTCAACATTTACAGGTATTTTGGTGAAAAATGCGTAACCATGTTGCCAAAGTTCCAATTGCACCCCATTAGATCTAAGCCCAATTGCCTGGCCATTGTAAACCACTCTACCAGTTAACTGAGACTTCGGTGCTTCATAGTTATCTTTCGTGCAGCCCCAGCTTCCAACTGCCAACACAAACAGCAGCAGATATATAAATATGTTATTTTTCATAATTCGTCTAATTAAAAGGATTTTGAACAACTTTCGGATTATTATTGATCACGTTCTGATCAAATGAAGAATAATAATTGAAGATCTGGAAAAATCTTGGTGCGCGGAATCTTGGCGCCACCATCTTAACAAATACAAATTTTCCGTCTCTTGAATCTCCTGGGCGCACAACCCGATACGGATATAGTGCATATACAATAGAGTTTGGGTTACTTGCATTTCCTGTCCAAACTTTGTCTGCTTGTCTCCATCTTTTCAGATCCCAAACTCGGTGATCTTCAAAAGCGAGTTCATTTCTGCGCTCATTCCTAATCTTCTCAATTGTAAGTGAGGTCGCTGTTAAACTGTTGGCTCCAAAGCCTGCACGCTCCCGGATCGGGTTGATGTAGGTAAGCGCAACATCTGCCTGTCCAAGTTCCATCGCTGCTTCGGCAGCATTCAAATAGATCTCACCAAGGCGGCACCACACCCACCATACATCACTTTGAATACCCCGGGTAGATGCACCACCATTTGCATCAATATATTTACGCAGGTAAAATCCTGTATTCGTTACTTCCTGAATGGATCTATGAGGACCAGAAGCCGCTATAAGCAGTTTGTTGTCCGTATAATTACTTCCCAAATCCGCACCTTCCACAGCCTGATACGAGTTTGATGCAGCGTTCCACTGCATTACACCAGCCTGCATATCGACAGTCAGCCCTTTGAAGGGTGCGCCTGGATATATCACTGTTCCATAGAGTCTTGCATCTTTGTTCGCGAAGACATCCGAGACCTTGTTATAATAGATAAAATCCGAGTTGTCCGGAGTCCGTAACTTCAATGCACCCGCTGAACCGTCAAGATAATCGTAGTTTTCAACCAGGTTTAACGATGGTGTAACGTTCGATGAACTTAAGTTATCTTCTCTTAAGCCGCGAGCGATGTTATCATACGTAAAAAGATGCTTCT
>JAQBOT010000259.1 GCA_028287885.1 Pedobacter sp. | reverse complement strand
AAATAAATCTTGCAAATATAAATATTCAACCTATATTTGCATTCCCGAAAGGGGAAAGACGGACCGGTAGTTCAGCTGGTTAGAATGCCGCCCTGTCACGGCGGAGGTCGCGGGTTCGAGTCCCGTCCGGTCCGCAAGAGAAAGCCTTAACTGAAAAGTTGAGGCTTTCTTGGTTTAAAAAGCTTGCTTAACTTTATTTAAGTATTGTCAACTATATTATTTATGCTTTGTTTATAAAATTGTTAAGATTATATTTGAGTAGAAAAAAAGAGATCATATGAAATTACAAGCAGATATTATAGCTCTATAACAATTATTGGCCTCCTTTGTAATCCGGCAGTAGTTGCTTAAACCCTTCCATTTCTCTAAGTGGGATAAATGTGTCATCCATTAAAGCTTCTTGATAATACTCTTCTTTGCCGAGCTCAAGCGCTTTTTTCAGATTTGAAATTGCATAGTCATAGCTGTTCATCCTAACGAAGTTACAAGCCCTATTGTAATAGGCTAAGGGTGTATCCGGCTGATCCTGGATAATTTGTTTAAATATCTTTTCAGCTTCATCATATCTTTTAAGGTACTTACTACAGATAACTGCTGCATTGCTACCAGCCTTATAGTTTTTATCGGCTAGATAGCTTTTCAAAAAATATTCCCTTGCAAACAAATAATTCTGGTATGAAAGCATAACTCTTGCCTGCTTGAAATATTGGTCTGCAGAGATACCTCCCCCTGTGGCTTCGATGTTTTTTGTTTGAATTATTATTTCTGTTATTAGGTCTTCTCTCTTCTTGTCGCTGTTTGTATCTGCTTTTTGAGTAATATTATAAAGATTCGTTTGTTGATCATCCAAGACTACATTTGTTTCTTTTGGACCAGTGTCAAGTTGTTCTGTGGCTTTATTTAGGTTGCGCAAATCATCTTCTACTTTTGCAAATTCTTTGGATAAATAAATTCTTGTAATCAAATACCCAGCGAAGAATCCAAAGAAGATAAATAAAGCAACAGCGAAAGGATAATACTTTGCGGCACATTTTTCATCCTCTCCGATAAATATGCAACAATAGACTCTACTTTAGTCGGTATAAATGAGATCTGAGTCAACCCTAGCCCCACTAATATCTTCGTGAGCCAATCAGATATTTCCTCCAAATTTGTATTAGACGTATATGTTCCAGAAGCATTTTTTGAGACGTTTTTTGGTATTCCAAATAGAAACCCTACAAATAGCCCTAACATGAATATGGCCGCTCCGAGAAGAAGGCATTGAGCCACATTAGGTAAGAATGCCTTTATATTCGAAAAACCAAAACAAATAATCAGACATATTCCGAAATACCCCATGAACATTAGGACAGATCGTATATTAACTGAAACACTTAATAGGCTTTTCCTTATGTTCATCTTATGATGTAAGATTGTTTTACTTTTGTAACCTTTCTAATATTAGCTATACTCGTAAGTATGCTGAGTTTCACTAATATATAAAATTAACTAATCTAATTGGTTGATTAAGGTACAACATCACACATTCTCTTTGTAGTGTTTTTCTTAGACAAAATTCCTTGTCTACTACAAAGAAATCACATGCTTCTTTGGAGACCAAAAATAGCTACAAGTAGCTATTGTCTTGAGTCAACAGCAACGGTATTTTTGATAACTATATCAAAGATTATCCTTCCATAGATAAGAAATGCCATTTTTTGTTTTGGGAATAATGCTGCTGACTGAGCTGTCATCTGAAAGAAATGTGACTGACATGGCGAAGCCATAAAGTCTTCATAATATTATCAATCAACAATTTCTAAATTATTAATTATGCCAGTACAAACATCTTACCCTGGTGTGTATGTTCAGGAAGTTCCGAGTGGAGTGCGCACAATTATGGGTGTAAGTACATCCGTAACGGTATTCATCGGAAGGACAAAAAAGGGATTGATTAACACGCCTGTCCAGTGTTTAAGTTATTCGGATTTTGCACGTGAGTTTTCCGACGAATACGCCGGCGGCGAGCTGGCTCAATCCGTTAAACTCTTTTTCTTAAATGGAGGCACTGTATGTTATATCGTCCGTGTGGCCAATGGTGCTATATCAGCCGATGTAGTGCTTCGAAACCTAACACCCGCAGACGTATTGAAAGTCTCTGCAAAATCTGCTGGACTTTTTGGGGATGATATACGCGTTGGCATAACTTATAATGGTCCAAATCCTGAAGCCACCTTCAATATGGAGCTCTTCAGATGGGCAACCAATGTGTCTGGGCAACGAGTGAAAGTGGAACAGGAGATCTGGCAGGGACTGAGCATGGACCCAATGGCAGGCCGCTATGCGCCCCTGTATGTTACAAAGAACTCGAACCTGGTCAACGTGGAAGATAAGTTTACGCCTCCATCACCAGCACCTCCTCCAGTGTTGCCAGCGGGCTTTTCGCAATCAGGCCGTCCCATCGTTAATGATACTGATGCCAATTTCCGGAATGCACTGAAGGGAATTTTAACTAAAGGTAAAAAGTTCCGTATCAGTGTGAACGCTGGCGCTATGGTTAATGTAGACCTGACACCTATTGATCTTTCGGTTCCTCCGCTAAATACCGCCAACCAAGCCACCATTCTTACTGCTATTGAAAATATAATTAAAGCAGCACTGCCTGCATCCACCCCAATTGTATTGTCGCAGCAGGCGGGTCCACTGAAAGCTGCGGTATCAACCGGTTTGTTGCGCATCAGTTCAGCAACAGGTGATGTGTATATAGAGCAATTTCCTGGTGATGACCTGGCCAAAGCGCTGTTATTGGGAAACGCACTCGGCGGACTGGAAGTTCCACGTTACTCCGTAGGGCGACCTGTTCCGAACGGAATCTTCTTCAAGCTTAGCGACCTGGTATCCTTTGCAGAAAGAAAGAAGACTGCATTTAATAAGATCACGATCAACAGCATAGACACTTTACTCAACGGTGAGTATTCAATTAACCTGCCGCCGGCTGGACAAATCTTCCAGGATTCTTATCAACCGACGCCGACGCTCTCAGATGGAAATGATGGAGTAAGGGAAAAGCTCGCAATCATTGTGGATGCAATCAACAATACCAAGTCGACCAATCCCGACTTCAAGTGGACTGCACAAGGCTGGGGACTAAGACTGGCTCTGATTCCCGGAGAAGGCAACGACAACGGAACTGGCACCATAAAAACGAGTGGGGCGGACAATGTTGACATTGGACCGAACTTCATTTCCAATGTACGGTACTACAGTTTAGGTACAACTGGTACCGGCACTTTTCAAACGCCGGGGCTAGCCGGCAATAACGGCACGAAGCCGTTGCTTAAAGATTATACGGACAACTTTCCTATTTTGGATAAAGAAGTAGATCTCTTTAATCTAATGGTGCTACCTCCAGATTCGGAACATACAGCAGCTATACGTGCTACTTTATGGGGACCCGCTAGTGTTTTCTGCCAGGAGAAGCGTGCATTTCTTTTGATGGATGGACCAGACGACTGGTCTACGGTACAGAAGGCAACGAATCCAACCACTGGCGTTAATGGCCTTCGGATTGGATTGGTGAAAGACCACAGTGCTGTTTTCTTTCCAAGGGTTACGATCAGTGACAATAGTCTCAACAAACAAGTTGGTCCAACGGGCGCAATTGCCGGACTTATGGCCAGGACGGATGGCACACGGGGTGTCTGGAAAGCACCTGCCGGAACAGAAGCCGACTTACGTGGTATCATCGGGCTCGAATACAGGTTTTCTGATCGGGACAATGGGCAGCTGAATCCGCATGCCATTAACACCCTCCGGATATTTCCGGACGGCATTGTGAACTGGGGTGCCCGCACCATGGATGGTGATGATGATTTCGCCAGTGAGTACAAATATATACCAGTAAGACGAACCGCGCTTTTTATTGAAGAAAGCTTATACCGCGGATTGAAATGGGTAGTCTTTGAGCCCAATGACGAGCCTCTTTGGGCTCAGATCAGGTTGAATGTGGGCGCATTTATGCATAACCTATTCCGCCAAGGGGCATTCCAGGGCAAAACCAAGCAGGAAGCGTATTTTGTAAAATGCGATAGAGAGACTACAACTCAAAATGACATCAACCTGGGCATCGTAAATATATGGGTGGGCTTTGCTCCACTTAAGCCGGCCGAGTTTGTGATCTTATATCTACAGCAAATGACCGGACAGATTCAGGTTTAATTTAATCTTTCACTTATGGCAGTTCCTCAGTTCGTGGTCAATGCATACCGCTTTGATCCTTATAAAAATTTTAAATTCCGTATTCGGTGGGATGGTAAGGTGGTGGCTGGCATCAGCAAAGTCAGTGCCCTCAAACAGTCGACTGAACCGGTTACGCACCGTGAAGGTGGCGACCCAAGTAGTTCACGTGTTACACCTAGTGTATGGAAGTTTGAGCCCATTACTCTGGAACGCGGATTAACTCATGATCCTGAGTTCGAGAACTGGGCAAAGAAGGTATGGAACGTCGAGGGTGATGCAATGATCTCACTAAAAGATTTTCGCAAAGATCTTATTCTGGAGTTGCTTAATGAGCAAGGTGTAGTGGCTAAGTCCTACAAGATCCACCGCTGCTGGGTAAGTGAATACCAAGCCCTACCAGAACTGGATGCCAATGCACATGCTGTTGCTATCGAGCATATGGTGTTGCAGAATGAAGGATGGGAACGTGATACCGAGGTGCCTGAACCACAGCAAACTTAATGACCTAGGCTCATAAAATGCTCATGTTCGTTCCATTGTACCTTACCCCACGTTGCACCGGCATTTACCTGCATCCCATTCGTGGGAATGCCGAAATGCAGATCGAAAAAACAGATACGGAAACTGCACTGCAGTTGTTGATATCGATGATTGACAAGAATACTTCTGCAATCAGCGCTTCCTCTATTGTAAGTGCCGACCGTGACCGGGTACTGGCAATGATATATAGTGAATTGTATGGTTCGCGAATTGAAAGCACAATCTGCTGCAAACAGTGTAGCGAAAAATTTGATGTAGACTTTTCATTGACAACATTGTTGGCGCAGTTGCAGCCTGGAAAAACCCCAGTGCCCGAAAATGGCATCTATGAACTTGCAGAGGGTGTTGCCTACCGTTTACCTACGGGAAAGGATGAAATGATGGCATTGTCGGCTGAAGGAATAGATCCGGTGCAGGCTTTGTTAAATGAGTGCCTGGTAGCAGGTTCAGAAATTGTGGAACCCGGTGTTGTGGAAGCGCAAATGGCGAAGCTGGCGCCGGTTTTAAATTTGGAGATGGAGGCAGTTTGCCCGGAATGCGGAAAGGAACAACAAGTCCGTTTTGATATGCAGTCTTTCTTACTTCTCCGCCTGAAAAAGGAAAGACCGAGGTTGATTTATGAGATTCACACGATCGCTCATTGTTATCATTGGTCACACGAAGAAATCCTTCAATTAACCAGGGCAT
>JAQBOT010000249.1 GCA_028287885.1 Pedobacter sp. | reverse complement strand
TTACCGGTGTTAAAGAAATCGCCCGAAGGGCAAATGTGTCTATAGGTACCGTTGACCGGGTGATCCATAATCGACAAGGCGTATCTGAAAATACAAGAAAGAAGATAAATGCCATTATTGAGGAGCTTAACTTTCAGCCCAATAGAATGGCAAGCCTGTTGGCATCACGCAAATTACTCAACTTTGCCGTGTTAATTCCTGCTGTCACCGATGAAACCGATTACTGGAGTTACCCATTAAACGGGATTAACCAGGCTGCAGCAGAAATACAGCAATTTGGCGTTACGGTTAAAAATTACCTTTACAACCTTGATTCAAAACAAAGTTTCAACAAGTGTGCTGAGAAGATGCTGAGCGAGGAGCCGCACGCAATATTGATAGCACCATCTTTTGTAGAGGAGTCCATTGTATTGGCCCAAAAAGTTTATGAGCTTGGTATACCACTGGCCTTCATCAATTCTGATCTCCCCAATCAAAATAACCTCACTTATATTGGCCCAGACTTATACCAAAGCGGAAGGCTTGCTGCACAACTTTTAAGTTTAACCATGCAGCAACAGGATAAAGTCTTAACTGTGAACATTTCGAGCGATCTAAAGAACGACCACCACTTGCTGCGTAAAGAACATGGCTTTAAAAAGTTTTTTGAAGAGGCGGGCAAAACCACAGAGGTACTAACGCTCAATATCAATGAAACGAAATTGGCTGCAGTAGAAAGTGCGTTAATGAGCGTCCTTGAAGCGCAACCTGACATTAAAGCCATATTTGTAACCAATTCCAGGGTTAACATCATCGCCGAAATACTAAAAAACCGCAAGCATCAGGATATACAGTTAATAGGATACGATTTCCTGGAGAAGAACATTCACTACCTTAAAAGTCAACAGATAACATTTCTAATATGCCAGCGCCCTAAAGAGCAAGGCTACCTTGGCATTATATCGCTATACAAACACCTTTTTAAGATCAGTGAAGTAGAAAAATCTGTTTATATGCCTATTGACATCATCACCAAAGAAAATTACCAATTTTACAACAGTTAGTCCTGAGCTCCAGCTTTCGGCTTTACGTCCACAGCTTCTATGTTTTCCGTAGGGTTAAAGGGATTGTAATAGTAAATACCTGCTGCTTTGTAGTAGTCTAAATGTGCTTTTAAACTGCTATTAAACAGTACATCGTTCTTAGAATCTCCAATGGTCCAGCCAGACTCAGCTAATGCGGCCATTCTCGGAAAAACCAAGTAGTAAAGCCGGTTTTTCGTAACAACGGTTTCGGTCCACAAGTTTGCTTGTACGCCAATTACTTTCTTGTTTTCATATACATCTTTAGTTAAGCTATTCTCTGGGAAGTGGTAAACGTCCAGATAAGTATTATAACGCCCATCCCATTTACGTCCGGAAACGTGGGTACTGTCCTGTACAAAATCGAAATACATCGGCAGCCTTGGTGACAGTATCACCTGGTAACCACTGCTGAGCGCCTGGGTAAGCGCCTCTGGCTTATTCTGTCGCCACCAATTGATGATTACATTGTTTACCGGCAGGTTGGCAGCAACAGCTTCGTCCCAACACATCACTTTGTAGCCCAACTTAGTAACTGTATCAGCAACTCTCTTCAGAAAATATGCTTCAGCTTGTTGTTTATCTGTAAAGCCTTTTTCGGTCATAAGTGCTTTCACATCTTGATTATTGTCCCAAGCTTTAATACCCATAAACACCTCATCCCCACCAATATGAATCCTGCCGTCTGGGAACAATGGTTTAAGTTCTTTTAACACATCAGCAACAAACTGAAAAGTAATTTCTTTACCAGGGTTGAAAGTAAAATCATCAAAGCCAGTCACTTTTCCACCCGAATACTGAGGGTAAGCCTTATTTGCCGCTGTTGCATGCCCAGGCATATCAAACTCCGGTACAACTTCGATATTTCGACGCTTGGCATACGCCACGATTTCTTTAATATCTTGTTGTGTATAATATTGGGCTGTCGCTGTGGAGTCTGTGAAATTGCCTATTCCACCCACCTTAGTTAGCAGTGGATATTTCTTAATCTCTACCCGCCAGCCTTGGGCGTCTGTTAAATGCCAGTGGAAACGGTTAAGCTTGTAGAAAGCCATCCAGTTTAGGAGATTCTTAACCGTTTGTTTTCCGAAGAAGTGACGTGATTCATCCAACATAAAGCCGCGCCACTCGTACCGGGGTTCGTCGGTAATGCGCAACCCAGGTAAGGTAACATAGGTACCATTAGACTTAGCTGAGCGGTAAAGCTGTAACAGGGTGATTGTAGCATTAAATACCCCAGCTTTGTCGGCTGCTGTAATGCTGATCTTTTTTGCCGTCGTGTTCAACTGGTACGAACCAGGCTTCCCAATAAATGGATCGACAATTATTTTTAGCAGTTGCTTGTTATTGCCTTTCGAACCCAATTCGCTATTTAGATAATTCAATTCTCTTTTATACCCCGCATTACTACTGTATAACCAAGCTCCTTTTTTGACCTGAAAAGTGCTACTCAATTCAGTAACCTTCTGCGGGTATGGTATAAGGTTTAGGCTTTGCGCATTCAACACTGAGCTGAACATGGTAAGAGCAAAAATTAGGATGTGTCTTTTCATAATTATACTGAAGTTAAAACTGAACTTGGGGCAAAGATTACTTTACCAAATGATGCAGGCTGATGGAAATTTGGCTGATCAGAATACAGCTTTATCCAACTTAAAAACTGAGATTCAGGGAGACTATCTCCACATTTTGCAAAATTCACTGAACATTCTTCGCCGGTAAGCCGCTGTTTGTTGCTAAAACAAAAAGCAGTTATGGGTGCATGTTTATCCTGCGGCACAAAGGGTATGGTCATTGGTATCATTTTACTTTTGCCAGGCGATCGTATAAAACATGTATTCTTTGACTCCTCAAGGTGTTTTCTTCAGCAATTGCTGATGGGTAGAGGAAGTCACCGTTCAAGGCTATAAATTCTGCATTTAGTCTTTGTTCGTTATCCAACAGTTTCTTTAATGTAGCTACGTAAGTTGGTGCTTGATCAGCAGTAAAAGTTGCTGCATTTACTTCTGCCTCTATTTTCATAAAGGTCAAATAGTAAACCCGTATGTCGGCCATGAGCAGGTAGTGCCTGAACTCTTGCTGACCTTTAGAGGGCTGTAGTGCCTTCAAAATATCTAAAGAGTATTGTGCTGAGTCTAACAACTGACTTACCGACAATTTCTCAGCTGATATCAAATTGCCATGCTCTATATTAAAAGGCGCAGCAAAAAGTGCTATCCTAAATTGTATAGTTTAGG
>JAQBOT010000184.1 GCA_028287885.1 Pedobacter sp. | reverse complement strand
TAATAAGCTTTCCCAAACCTTAATTTGAAATTCACTGCCTTTCAGGTGCAGTTTGACCTGAGGCAACCTGCTCCAATCGTTTTGAAAGATGAACAAGGCATTTTGCTGGATTAGATCCAATCTTCGCTGAAAGACTGCATTCGGAAACTTGTTTTTTAAGGTATTAAGTGCAAGCTCCTCATCTTCTTCAAAAGCCATATAACAAACCCCTTTTGTGGTAGAAGCCACGATCAGGTTTCCAAATGGGCTATCGGCGAAACTAAAATTTATATACAAGTTCTTGCCGCCATCCTTGTATTCGGCGGGCGTCATTCCTTCAATGTTAATGAAAAGATCATGAAGCCGGCTCGTGCTGGACAAGCCGGTTTCATAGGTCACGTCAAACAAGGTTGCTGCTCTATTTTCTTTTAACAGGTTTTTGGCATATTCAATACTGATATACTGGAGAAACTTCTTCGGGCTTGTTCCTGCCCAATCTGTAAAGAGTCGCTGAAAATGTGCCGGACTAAGACTTATCTTTTCGGCGATTTCCTCCAGACTGGGCTGTCTTTTGAAGTTTTCTTTGATATAGGTGATTGCTTCTGCAATCCGCCTATAATTAATGTTTTCCTGTACTTCCATTTCCGTCATATTACAAGGACAAGTTCCGACGTTTTTAGGGAATATAAAATCCGAAACATGCTGACTTGATCTAGTGCTGAATCATCTCTGATGCGTTTACTCTTTTAAATAGATCTGCGTAATCAACTCAGCTAATTCATTGTAACACTCCTTAGTATAGCACCCTGAATTTAATCGTTTGCTCAATTTTCTTGAAAGTTTGAAATAAGGTTTTATCGTACTCCGCATTGATGTCTGTGATCACATATCCAATCTTTGGATTGGTCATAAGGAACTGACCAACAATGTTGATGTTGTGTTCAGCAAATATCGTGTTGATCTGGGCCATAACACCTGGAACGTTTTTATGAATGTGCACTAAGCGGTGCGACTTTTCCATTCTAGGCAACTGCAGGTTTGGAAAGTTACAGCTCATAAAAGTAGTTCCGGTATTCATAAAGCTGATCATCCTTTTTGGAATGAAGTGCGAACTTCGGGGATTGTTCTTGGCGTCATCAAAAACCACAATGCCCTTTTCAGTACAGGTAGCCAGATCCAGCCTCTTTGCATTCCCAAGATAACCGATTGCCTTTAGCTTACCGGCATTATTCAACTTTTCCGGATCTATCTTCTGCCCGTCTGCAAGCAGGAGCATATGCACATCAGCAACATATTTTTCTTCAAACTCAGTTTTATGGCGCACCGAAAAACCGTCCTTTTTCAACAGTTCGATGCTGTCTGCGGGTACATCGCCAATAATCAAACAAAGAATCCTGTTCTTCGGATAGGATATGGCACTTGGGAGCTTGTTCACAAATAAGAATTCGTCGAAACTTGGCGTAACGTGGTCTGCGCGACTCACGATACTTTCTCTGGAAATATTTTCCGTGAAGGCGTAAAACTTCTTTATCATGCCGCCTTCACGCAGTTGAAAATCAGAATACCCATCACCGATTCCATAAACATTCCCCTGTAGGTCGAGTTCCTTTAACAATTTCACTTTTCCGCCTTCTACGCTTAGTGGGTTTTCATGATCGTAGTCGATAATCTGCCCGTTCTCATCCGTAATAAAGGTATTTGCATAAATATTTTCCTTTTTGATGTGGTATTGGCTGACCACCGGAATAATGAATTCCTTAAAACCTCCAGACACAATAAGTACCTCCTCAGCATGTTTCTTAAAGAAGGCTGCATTGCGGGAAAAGGACTTTGAAACCTTCTTTTTCAATCGTGTGATCAGTTGTTTCAAATGATCCTCATTGGCATTAAGCAACTTCACACGTTCAGCAAGGCTTTCAGAAAAAGAGAGTTTACCTTCCATGGCCAGGTTCGTTAAGTCTTCGATCTTTTGAAAGATTTCCTCTTTTTGTGGATGCTTTTTCAAAGAAATCCTTGCCATTTCATCCAAGGCCTCAACCTGGGTAAAGGTGCTATCGAAATCTATGATGTAGTAATTTTTTTCACTCATGGTTGCAAGTTTATCAAAGCTGTACAAACCTCTGTTATGCTTTGATCTAATGGTTTAAATTGAATTCCTATTGCGTTCTTAATCTTTTCATTGCTGTAAAAGCTTTCATTCAGACTGCTTTTAGCAGCATCCCGCGTTAACGAGGCTGGCTTACCCGTAAATGCGGACATGATCCCGGCAGCACGCCAGGCTAAGCCCATCATCCAGGCTTTTGCTTCTTTCTTGGGTGGATCAACACCGAAGCCTTCAGCGATCTTTTGGAAGAACTGCTGGTAATGGACATTTTCAGCTGTGATGGTATAGCGCTCAGCACTGAAGCTGCCGTTCATCAAAGCAATCATGCTTTTGGCAACATCTTCAACGTCTACAAAGCCTGTAGCACCGCGTGTATAATAAGATAGTCCTTTTTTAATGAGCTTGAAAATTGCTCCGCTGCCCTGAAATCCTGAACTCGCGCCAATGATAACAGATGGATTTACAATGACGGCATCGAGTCCTTCAGCAATACTGCGCCAAACCTCCATCTCGCCTTCGTATTTAGAGATTGCATACGCATGCACATGGGCATTGTATTCCCAGTAATCGTCTTCTGTAATTTCTCTGGCATCTTTTTTTGCGTCGCCAAGCGCTGCAACAGAACTTACATGAACCAGTCGGGCACCATGCTCCACACAAAGGTTAACAATGTTGCTGGTCCCTTCTATATTCACATGGATCATGTTGAACTTGTCTTTCGGTTTGAATGACACCAGAGCAGCGCAATGGTAAACTTGGGTAACACCCTCAAATGCATCATCCAAAGTGGAGAACTCATTGATGTCTGCCACGAACCATTCGATCAATGGCTCCTTTTCCAGAATGGCCGGGATCACCGATGATTCACGTTTTAATGCACGAACTTTGTGGCCCAAGTTTGTAAGCTGCCGGGCTAGTTCAGCGCCTAAAAATCCAGTGGCACCAGTAATCAAGATCATTTCTTTATTTTAAGGTTCTGCATCAATATATGGCCTCAAAAATAGATATTTGACGCCATACTTCAATAATTATGAATTTATCAGACTTCTTTTCTCCAATAGATCTGGAAAAACTTAGCCCTAAAAATGGATTTTTAACCAGTCAGATGGGTATGAAAGTGAGTTTTTATACAGATGTTTTTCCTGAATTGGAGGAAAATGCTTTTGACATCGCAATTTTTGGGGTACAGGACGACCGTGCTGCGGTGAACAACAGTGGCTGTTCACTAGGCCCCGAGTACTTCCGGGAGCAATTCTACCTGCTAAATGAAGGGGCCTTTAGCTGCAAAATTATTGACCTTGGAAACATCAAAGCTGGCGCATCCATTTCAGATACCTATGTTGCGGTGAAGACGGTTGTTTCTGAGCTGATGAAATTAAACATCCTGCCCGTGATCATTGGCGGGGGACAAGATGTTACCTATGCCCAGTACATGGCTTACGAAAGCATGGAGCAGAAGGTTGACCTGGTTGTGGTCGATAATAAATTCGATCTCGATGAGGACGACGAGGAAGGATTAGCTACACATTCGGACACTTACCTGAACAAGATCTTCTTACATCAGCCAAATTATCTCTTCAATTTCAGCAATCTGGGCTATCAGACCTACTTTGTTAATCAGGAGAGTTTGAACGTAATGAGCAAGCTGTATTTTGATGCGCACCGGCTAGGCGAATTCTCACAAGACATCACCTTAACCGAACCGATCATCCGAAATTCCAATATGATCAGTTTCGATATCTCGGCTATACGTTCTTCGGATGCCCTCGCGAATGCGAATGCCAGTCCGAATGGCTTTTATGGCGAACAAGCTTGCCAGATTGCCCGTTATGCAGGCATGAATGACAAATTGAGTTCTATTGGCTTTTACGAGTTTAATCCGGCCTACGACAAGAATAGCCAGACCGCCATGCTGCTTTCGCAAATCGTTTGGTATTTCATAGATGGTTTTTACAACCGCAAGAAGGACTTTCCGCTCCATCCGAAGTCTCAATATATTACCTACCGCACAAGCTTAAATGATGGAACGGGAGAGATGCTGTTTGTGAAGAGCAAGAAGTCTGACCGCTGGTGGATGCAGGTTCCATATCCGACTGGCGTTTCCAAGAATGAACGCTACCATCTCGTTCCTTGCCGGTATGAGGACTACAATACCGCCGTAAATGGCGAAATGCCAGATTTGTGGTGGCGCACCTTCCAGAAGCTATTGTAATTTTAACGCTGATATGGCGTTATAAGCTTTGTCAATTTTTATATTTGATCGTATATCTAAAACGAAAACTATCAACCAATTAACACCACACAAAATAATGAAAAAAGTTATTTTATCCGCTGCCTTGATTTTGCCATTCGCAGCAATGGCTCAGGGCGGGTTCAGCATAAAGGGGAAAGTAGGGAGTTTAAATGCACCGGCAAAAGCATACCTGGCCTATCGTACAGGCAGCGAGCAATTTGTAGACTCTGCAAAGATTGTTAACGGTGCCTTTGAATTTAAGGGAAAAGTGGAAGGCCCAACCACAGCGAACATCAGGGTATTGCATGATGCGGGAACAGACCCTGCAAAAAGGGCAGCTCCGGATGTACTTGCCTTGTATATCGAGAATAAAAACATCAGCCTGACCGCCAAGGATTCTGTAAAGAATGCAGCGATTAAAGGCTCGGCGCTAAATGACGACAACGCAAAATACCATGCCATGTTAATGCCGGCAATTGCTAAAATGGAAGCCTTGAAGAACGAGTTCAGAGCGAAAACTCCAGAGCAACGTGAAAACAAGGATTACATGCAGACCGTTTATGATCGTTCTGACGCGATAGAAAAAGAAATGGATGAGATCAGCAAGAAGTTCGTTGCAGAGAATCCCAATTCCTTTGTTGCTTTAAGTGCTTTCCGTTCTATAATGGGCTATGATATCGATGCTTCTACGGCCGAGCCAGCTTTTAAAAAGTTCTCTCCAGAATTACAAGCAACTGCATTAGGCAAGAGCATCAATTCGGCTATTCAAGGTGCAAAAATGTCGCAGGTAGGAACCATGGCTACAGACTTCACGCAGAACACACCTGAAGGGAAACCGGTAAAGTTGTCTGACTTCAAGGGTAAATATGTGCTTGTAGATTTCTGGGCTTCCTGGTGTGGGCCATGCCGTCATGAAAATCCAAATGTAGTCACGGCCTTTAACAAGTATAAAGACAAGAACTTTACGGTATTGGGCGTGTCGTTAGACAAACCAGATGGGAAAGAAGCCTGGGTAAAAGCAATCAAAGATGATGGCTTAACCTGGACGCATGTTTCGGACTTGAGGTATTTCGACAATGCCGTTTCTAAAATGTACGGTGTACAGGCAATCCCTTTCAATTTCCTTGTAGATCCGACAGGTAAGATTGTTGCGAAGAATTTAAGAGAAGAAGCTTTACAACTGAAACTTGCAGAATTGCTTGGCGGAAAAAGCTAAAAAAATATATGATATTATTGGAGGTCCAACCTATTATAGGTTGGACCTTTTTTTTTGCCTTAATGAAGGCAGATTTACAATGATCGAATGATCCGGATTATCTAGGACCTGGAAGTTGTAATGTGTATATTTATACAGTTGTTTATAAGCGTTTTACCTGGTTTCATGTGTTTTATCCACTAAAAATGAAATGTTATGGAAAACAAGAGGAGTTGGATGTTAACCTTAATGGTATTATTCAGCTGCAGCGCTGCGATGGCGCAAAGTAATGCGGAAGCTGAAATCCGCAACCTAGATCAACAAGAACTTCAGGCGGTCTTTAAACGCGACACGACCGCGTTATCTAAAATCTGGGCTCCAGAGTTCCTTGTTAATAATCCATCTAACCAAATTTTTACCCGCAAGCAGGTGGCCAATCTAATAGCTACAGGTAAGATTGACTATTCGAGCTTTGATCGGAAAATTGAACGAGTAAGTATTATCGATAACACGGCTATTGTGATGGGCGGCGAAGTAGTAAAACCGAAAGGTTTGGCAACCAATGCTGGTAAAACAGTTGTGCGCCGATTTACAAACATCTGGATGAAGCGCGATAATGTGTGGAAATTGGTTGGCCGGCAGGCGACGATTGTCTCTATTCAATAGACAATTGTCTCCATTCAATAGACAATTGTTTTTATTCAATAGACATTACTTCTATTCAATCGACACTGTTTCTATTCAAAAATAATAGAGAATAAAACAACCTTTTCTTTCAATGGAAACAGCGTATGAAACTGGCTTTTATTGAATAATACGTTGGAATGAAACAAGTTTTAATGCAATAACAATAGGGAATGGTGCAAGCATTCTAGCTTCATTCCCTATTGTGTTTTTGCTTTTACCCCAACGTATTAAAGTTAAAGCGTGTTTATCTTGCCTGTATAGCTGCTATCCGCAATCATTTGCCTATCGTCTGAAATAAAAGAAATATAGGTCTGATAACTTTGATTTTCCAGTTCCGGATATACCTGCAGGAATTCCTCTCCTTCAGATCGGCGTGCACCACTTTTGAGGAAATATGCTTGTTTTGTTTCCGGAGAATAGGCTAGTAACATGACTTGATCTCGTTTGCGGTCAGACAAGTCGTCTTTGTCAAAATCCCAGCTAAAGCTAAGCACGCTGCCATTTACAAGTTCAACCTTGGGGTTTTCCGCTCCTGGCAGTTCTCCTTGGGTTATAATGATATTTGGGAAGTCCAATTCCATCTCTGGGAATTCGCCCTTAATACCCTGCGAAAGGATCTTGGAGACTGCAACATTGTGTGCTGTTTGTCCGGGTGCTCTATTCAGCGAAAACCCAACGTTGATAAAAGGAGTAACTGGTTTAATAAACTCCATTGCGAGCTTAAACTTTGAGGTTACGCCATTTTGTTTGGGTGTTCGGGTTTTGGACAGGACAGCAGGCTGTATTTTCTTTTTGAGCACTGGAACACCTAAGCGGACGCAGCCGGTTACATTTGCTATGGAGCCGACGATCGGCCCCAGGATACCATTCTTTATTCTTGCCATTGTTTGAGTGCGTTAATTGTTTAACCGCAAGTTAAAGCTAATCAGGAATTCGGTTTCGAACGAGGCCGATTGAGAATGATTTTTATTATGGCATTGGTATGGCTTTGCTGCGGATTGAGGTAAAGCAAAGGCATAGCTTAGGCGAAGGGAAGGTGAAGACAAGCGGGTGAAAATTGCAGCGGATTTAGATTTTGAAGGCTCGTAGGTACAAAGCAAATTAAGTAAACTAAAAGAAAGGCGTATTATCGTTTGAGGCTTAATTCCGGCATCACCACCATTTTGGGACTTAAAACTTTCGAAAGTGATTTTGGCTTTCTCAATGTTTTCAATATCGTCCCTAGACCATATAAACACACTTGCCAACCCTTTGCTAACGTCTAATATATCAGCTTTTTTTTGGTTCATATAACCACACCAAGCTCTATAGGAATCTGCTTTACCAAAGCACTCTTATTTTTTAGGATGTTAATAGTCAGTGTTTCCATATCTAAATTTACAAATCTTAAGGCAATAACCATGCAATCCTATAGGGTGAACCGTTATGATTGTATTGAACAACCGCTGATATTTTGAAGAATATCCATCTATTTGAATGTAATATTATTACAAGATAATCGGAAGTATTTCGATTATCCTGTCTGAGATTTACATCGGCTAACTCTTAGTTTTGTAGTAATCGGTTTATTCTACTAAATGAACTCGTCCAATCTTTTGCCGAGCCAAACATTGAAAGGCTCCATTATCGTTTGCTTTTTTCTACTTTAGCTCAAAATCTCTCCATTGAAGAAGCTGTATTATTGTTTGCCGATCTCTCTTTTACTCATTTACTCTTGCCAAAAGAAAAAACCCCAGCTCAAACCTATCGATTATTGGGCCGACTATCGTAAAGCACTAACATTTTTGTATAAGCAGAACGATTCAGCTTTTTATTATTTTAATAAAGTCGTTAATACTTCTAAGGATACTTTGCAGGTGGCAGGTGCTTTTAACCAGATGGCGGCCATCCAATCGGATGCGGGAGATCATTTTGGCGCGCAGGAAAACCTTATCATGTCTTTGCAGCTATTGGATGAAAAAGATCCCAAACATTGGGAGTGCCTGGCTTCAGATTACAATGAATTGGGTATGGAGGGCAACAATCTGAAAGATTACGATGCTGCAATCACGTACTTTAACTCGGCCATAAAATTTTCCGTAGACTCCATGTCTACACTTGCAATCTTGAATAATCAGGCAAATGCCTATCGCAACAAAAAAGACTATGCAAAGGCATTGAAGATTTATCGAGGTGTTTTAGCAAAGAGAAAAAAGCTTGGGACTAAGATTGAATATGCAAGGGTATTATGTAACATCGCGACAACGAAATGGCTAATGGATCCTCAGTATAATCCTGCACCAGAGTTATTGGAATCGTTACTGATCCGACAAAAAGAAAAGGACCGCTGGGGTCAAAATTCAAGTTTCATCCATCTGGCGGAATACTATGCAAACTCGCGTCCGGATTCTGCACTTTATTATTCGAAGCAATTGTACAACATTGCGCGGGAGATCAATAGTCCGGATGATCAGTTGGATGCATTGCAAAAACTTGTTAGGCTTGCTCCGCTTCAGGATACGAAACGCTACTTTGCCCGCTACCAGCAACTGAGTGACAGTGTTCAAACTTCGCGGAACGCTGCTAAAAACCAGTTTGCACTTATTCGCTATGACGCTGAAAAGAACAAGGCGGATAACTTTAAACTTCAGAAAGATAATACAGAAAAAAGATACCAGATCATCAAGCAGCAAACATTGATGGGCGGGATCCTATTGGCCACACTCACAGGCGGGATCGGTCTTTCATTTTGGTACCGGAAGAGAAAGCAACGCATAGAAATGGAGGCCGACCGCAGCATCCGCAACAGCCAACTTAAAACGTCCAAGAAAGTCCATGATGTTGTGGCCAATGGCTTATACCGGATAATGGCAGAGATTGAACATAAGGAAGATCTTGACAAGGAAGAGCTGCTGGATCAAATTGAAGCAATGTATGAGCAATCCCGTGATATCTCTTATGAAAAACAGCCCATAGCGTCTGAAAACTTTCATGAAAAGATCAGCAGTCTTTTGACATCGTTTGCAAGTCCAGAGACGAAAGTCGTAGTTGTAAGCAACAATGAAAATACCTGGGCGACTGTAGAAAACGCTGTAAAGGAGGAGCTGAGGCATGTTGTGTTGGAGTTGATGATCAACATGAAAAAGCACAGCAAGGCAAAGAATGTAGCTGTACGATTTGAACGGAAAGAGGGAAACCTTTTGGTTAACTATACGGATGACGGCATCGGTTTACCGGAAAAGGTAGTTTTTGGAAATGGACTTTTTAGCACAAGCAACCGTGTACAAGCGATTAATGGGCAGATCAATTTAAGCAACGGGCCGGTGAGAGGCCTTCAGATCAGTATTTGCGTTCCGATAGTTTAAAATTATTTGTGCTCGATTGGAATCTTAATGTAAATTGAAAAGGGGAGATTGCTTCTGTTTACTTCTGAAAGCAAACTTCTTGGCAATCTCCTCCGATTTCTGAGAGCATGGGGATATTGTTTGTAGCCTGAGGCTGTGGTTGTTGTGATTTGTTTATCAAAAGTATCGTAGTCTGGCTTTCCTTCCTTACGGGAAACCGTAAAGGCTTGGTTATTTGTGCCTAAGCTTAATTCTAAGCCATTTGTCCGAGGCATAAATTAGCCTGTGCTGCACTCCCGGAGCACAACATGGAATCTTTTAAGCAATTTCTTTAAATAAGCCTCCTGAGCATTCTCGACGAATTTCTCGAAATACTCATGTCTAGTATTTAGGCTTTGCGGTTTGGATTAGATTATTCCGAAATCCTTGCAGTATGCAACGAGTTGTTCGTTCTTGGAAAACTCCAGTATCTCTTTCATTAAATTGAGTCGTTTTTCAACGCTGCTTAATCCAGAGGGTTTGATGTTGTTCTGCTGAAGATAGTTGGGAATCTCTTTCTGAAGCATTCCCTGTGCTAACAGCGAGATAATGGTGATGTCGTAATCTGAGAATTCGTAAGCATTCTTCTGCTTTACTGTCTTTTTCAGATCAGAAGAGAGGTAAGTTTTATCTTGTGCTATGGCCTCAATGGCCAGTTTCAACTCTTTGGAGTCGTGACGTGCTTTACGTACGAAGCCATTGATGCCAAATTCTTTGAAGAGACTGTCAATTATTGCGGCCTTATTCTCTGCAGAAAACACAAGCACCTTGATACTTGGGTGTACTTGTTTAACGGCAGTGATCAGCTCCCTTCCTCCCGCAATTGTCTGTGGCCGGTGGTCTTCCTCGAAGGAAAGATCAGTGATAAGCAAATCAAAAGGTTGATCTTCGCTAAGACTCTTTCTAATGTGCATCAAGGCGTCATCGCAGTAATAGGTGTATTCTGACTGCGCTATTTGCAGATCAGCAAGGGTTCTTTGTACCGAAATGCTTACGCTTTCATGGTCTTCTGCGATTAATACTCTTTTGAACATTCTTTATCTTGGCTAAGCTATAGGAAGGAAATCCGGATCTATCCCTTCTTCCACAATGTTGTCAAAAGTAATTGCTAGTTTAACGTCCGCAATACGGTTTCCCGTAATTCTTTCAATCTGTGAAACTTTAACCCGAAACTACAAAAAATAACAAGCCTGCCATTCCGAGCTGTTATGAATCATTTACCTTTGCTTTCTAGCCGAAATTCCAATGAACCTATCCCATGTCATAAAACCATTTCAGGATCTTACAGTTAACGAACTATATGAACTGCTTCGGTTACGAAGCGAAGTCTTTGTGGTGGAGCAAAACTGTGCTTTCCTGGACCAGGACAATAAGGATCAGCATTGCCACCATGTCCTGTTATATTCTGAAGGCAAGCTGGGTGCTTATTGCAGGTTGGTTCCAGCAGGATTATCTTACCAGGAGATCTCCATTGGCCGTGTAGTTACTTCGCCGGATAGCAGAGGGACAGGTTTAGGCAGAAAGGTTATGGAGATAGCCATTCAGTCCTGTACTGGAATATTTGGGGTTGGCAACATTCGCATTGGTGCACAAACGTACGCCTTGCCGTTTTATGAAGGTCTAGGTTTTGTTGCTGAAGGGGAAAGGTATGATGAAGACGGAATTGAACATGTTGAGATGATTAGGAAGGCGTAACATGATTGTTAAGGTCTAATTTAACCTGACTTTCTCTCGATTTTAACATAATAGAAGTACTTTAGATGTTAATGGATTCGAGAAGAAGTTTCTTAAAAAAGGCTGCATTGTTATCAGGTGCAACAGGGTTGTCAAGTATACTGCCCGAGGCTGTCGCACGTGCTATGGCGATTGATGCGGCACCTGGTACAACTTTCCAGGATGCGGAACATGTTGTCTTCCTCATGCAGGAGAATCGTTCCTTTGATCATATGTTTGGCAAACTTAAGGGCGTAAGGGGCTTCAATGATCCCCACCCGCATCTTCAACCCAACGGCAACAAGGTGTGGCTGCAACAGGATGCATCCGGTAACACCTTTGCACCTTTCCATGTAGACATCAATAAAACAAAGATTACCTGGCAAGGTGGTCTGCCTCATTCCTGGAATGACCAGGTGGCTGCCCGGAACAAAGGTAAATATGATCAGTGGATTCCGGCTAAAACGGGCATGACAATGGCGCATTATGACCGTAATGATGTGCCCTTTTATTATGCGCTGGCAGATGCTTTTACCATATGTGACCATAGCTTTTGCTCGCTGCAAACTGGTACGAC
>JAQBOT010000019.1 GCA_028287885.1 Pedobacter sp. | reverse complement strand
AAACCTTATGTTTCCAAGAACCCCGGTGTGATGCATGCCTGTGGGCATGACGTGCACAGTTCTTCGTTGCTGGGTACAGCATACATCTTAAACAGCATGAAAGCTGAATTTGGAGGTACAATTAAGCTGATCTTTCAACCTGCTGAAGAGCTTTTACCGGGTGGCGCGAGTATAATGATCAAAGAAGGTGTACTGGAGAATCCTAAACCACACCACATCATTGGGCAGCATGTAATGCCTTTGATAGAAAGCGGCAAAGTTGGTTTCCGGTCAGGTATCTATATGGCTTCAACAGATGAGTTGTATGTAACCGTACATGGCAAAGGCGGCCACGGTGCTCAGCCACATCAAAATATCGACCCGGTTCTAATTACTGCGCATATACTGGTTGCCTTGCAGCAGATCGTGAGCCGTAATGCGGATCCACGTTTACCTACGGTGCTATCCTTTGGGAAAGTAAATGCCAACGGTGCTACGAACATCATTCCGAATAATGTTAGAATGGAAGGTACCTTCCGGACCTTAAATGAAGACTGGCGTAAGGAGGCTTTAATCCTTATGAAGAAGATGGCAGAAGGGATTGCAGAAAGTATGGGTGGAAGCTGTGAGTTCACCATCATGCACGGATATCCATTTCTAATCAATGAAGAGAAGCTAACGGCGAATGCCCGTGCTTACGCACAGGATTATTTAGGTGCAGAAAACGTTATTGATCTGGACATCTGGATGGCAGCAGAAGATTTTGCTTACTATTCCCAGGTTACGGATGCCTGCTTTTACCGTTTGGGCACAGGAAACGCTGCAAAGAACACTCAGCATTCTGTTCATACGCCGAACTTTGATGTTGATGAAGATGCGTTAAAGAACTCGACTGGCTTAATGGCTTATATGGCTCTAAAGCAGCTGGGTAACTAATTATGACGTTTAAGCCGGTTCTATTTTTAGTGGTTTTATTTCTGCTTGCTTTCAAGAGTGATGCACAGGAAATAGATCGCTTTAACCCGGATACCATAAAGACCATTCAGCTGGATTCTGTGGTAAACATTAGGGCAAGTCGCCTGAATGTAGAAACCTTTATTCGCGCGATTGTGAGCGATACCAGCTTCTATCAGGCCTTCCGCAACATGAAGAAGTACAACTTCATCGCCGAAAACCGAGTTTATACCTACGACAAGCATGATCAGGTAAACGGCAGCATCTTTAGGAAAATAAAGCACAACAACTCGGGTCCCGAAAGATTACAATACTTGATTAAGCAGGACACTGGCAAAGTATTTAAGAAGAATGGGAAGTACCAGCTGTACACGCTGGAGATGTTCGACTACATTTTCATGAATGCTTACAAATCAGAATACAGTGATGATGCATTTGCCACTAAGGCGCCAAATGACAAGAACGGGAGTTATAAAGATAAACTGAAAACCCTGATCTTTTCGCCAGGTAAACCTGTGGCAGGTTTACCGTTCATCGGTAGCAAAACGGAGATCTTCTCTGCCAACATGCGCCAATACTATGATTACAGCTTTTACAGTGCTACCTACCTGGATTCTATACCCGTGTACCGGTTTAAGGTTGTGGTGAAACCCGATCTAAGTGAATGGACGAAAGATGGCTTGATGATTAAAGAACTGACGACCATATTTGATAAGCGGAACTTTGAGATACTCGGCCGTTTTGTGGATATGAAGTACAGCAATCTGTTGTTTGATTTTGATGTTCAGATGAACATAGAAATGAGTTACTCTAATGCGGTTAAATTACCCACAAAGATTACCTATCAGGGAAACTGGAATGTGCCGCTTAAAAAGGAAGAGCGTGCAAGTTTTTTAATTGTACATAAAGATTATACATTAGAAAAATAAGAATATACATGAAGAATTTATTAGTTAAGAACAGCATTTTATCTGCTGTGCTTTTCGTATCCTCGATGTCCATGGTTCATGCACAGGCATTGAGCTCGGCGCAGGTAGACAGTGTTGTCAATAAGACATTAGCAACGTTTAACGTTCCAGGTATTGCCGTTGGGATTGTTAAAGATGGCAAGCTGATCCATGCCAAGGGTTATGGCTTACGTTCGATTAAAGGAACAGCCAAAGTAGACGAGCATACCTTATTCGGAATAGCTTCCAACAGTAAGGCTTTTACAGCTGCCGCCTTAGGCATGCTGGTAGATGAGCATAAAATTACCTGGGATACCAGGGTAACTGATGTAATACCCGATTTTAAAATGCAGGAGTCCTATGTAACTCAGGAAATGACAATTCGTGATCTGATAACACATAGAAGCGGATTAGGCTTAGGAGCAGGTGATCTAATGATCTGGCCGGATTCAAGTTCTGTAACCAAGTCTCAGCTGATTCACAATTTAAGATACCTTAAGCCAACATCCTCGTTCCGTTCTCAGTACGACTATGATAACCTGATGTTTATTGTTGCTGGTGATATTGTTACCCGGGTTTCTGGGATGTCATACGAAGACTTTATTGAAAGCAGAATTATGAAGCCGCTGGGCATGACGGAAACTGCAGATTCCTGGTACCGTTTGAAGAGTAAAAAAAACATCATTGATGGACACGCACCGGTAGGCGACAAGCTTTTTACAGTAGGTCTAAGCTTTACGGAAGTGGGAAATGCTGCCGGAGGAATCTACTCGAACATAACCGATATGAGTAAATGGGTGATCGCCCAGATCAATGAAGGGAAGTATGGGGAGAACCTGGAGAAATCCTTATTCAGTAAAGAAGTTCATAAAGAAATGTGGACTCCACAAACGCTAATGAAAGGTAGTTCTCCGTACAATACCCACTTCAGCAGTTATGGCCTTGGCTGGTTCTTAAGTGATGTCAATGGCTACTTGCAAGCTAGTCATACGGGTGGATTAGCGGGTATTGTAACGCAGGTAACCATCATTCCGGAACTAAAGCTAGGTATCATCGTACTGACCAATCAGCAATCTGGTGCTGCCTTTACGGCCATCACCAATAGCATCAAAGACAGCTACTTTGGCATTAAAGGAAAGGACAGGATCAAACAATATAACGACAGCAGACTGGCTAGCGAGAAAAAGGCCAAAGAGATCACAGATAAAGTCTGGGCCGACATTGCCGTTCAGCAGAAAGCGGCCAAAGGTAAAGTTGCTTTAGCCGGTGTAGAAGGCACCTATAATGATCCCTGGTTTGGCAAGGTAACCATTGCAGAAAAGAACGGCGGATTGTATTACACCTCAGCCAATGCCCCTAAATTACAAGGTAAAATGTACTTTTATAAGGGAAATACGTTCATAGTGAAGTGGAATGAAAGAAGTTTGGATGCCGATGCTTATGTTACCTTTTCATTGGATCATGATGCTAAGCCAAACGGCTACAAGCTAGAGGCGATATCTCCTTTAACCGACTTCAGTTTCGACTTTCAAGATTTAGACTTTAAACGCGTTAATGATTAATCACGAGACAATAAACAAAATCATGGACACCGCCCGTATAGAGGAGGTGGTTGGTGATTTTGTGTCTTTGAAGAAACGTGGCACCAGCTTAATTGGCAATTGCCCCTTCCATAATGAGAAAACACCATCCTTTCACGTATCTGTTACTAAAGGGATTTATAAGTGTTTTGGCTGCGGAAAGGGGGGAGACTCGGTCCATTTCATCATGGATCATGAGAAATATTCCTATCCGGAGGCTTTAAAGTTCCTTGCCAATAAATACAACATTGAAGTTGAAGAGACAGTTCAAAGTCCGCAGAATATTGAGGCGCAGAATGCCAGGGAAACCTTGTATATCGTTTCTCAGTATGCAGCCGGGTTTTTTGCAGAGCAGCTTTGGAAAAATGAAGAAGGCCGTGCCATTGGTCTAAGCTACTTCAAGGAGCGGGGATTCCGTGAAGACATCATCAAGAAGTTCGATCTCGGTTATTCTCCAGACTCCTGGGATGCGCTAATTAGCAGTGCCGTAGGCGCCGGCCATAAAGAGGAATATCTGGAACGCACCGGTCTTGCCATTAAAAACGACAAAGGCAAGTTGTACGACCGCTTCCGCGGTCGGGTAATGTTCCCAATCCACAACTTTACAGGGCGGGTAATTGGTTTTGGCGGAAGAACCTTAAAGACCGACAAGAACGTCCCCAAATATGTCAATTCTCCAGAAAGTGACATATACCATAAGTCGAATGTACTTTATGGCTTATATCACGCTAAAAAGGCCA
>JAQBOT010000183.1 GCA_028287885.1 Pedobacter sp. | reverse complement strand
CAATCTTACATGGGCATAATCATGTCAGTGGGTGTATCCATTGCAAATGCCGTGCTGCTGATCACCAATGCAGAACAATTAAGGCAGGTGAATGGGAATGCATTGGAATCAGCGAGACAGGCAGCAGCTTTGAGGTTAAGGCCGATCATCATGACCAGTGTTGCTATGGTTGCCGGTATGCTACCGATGGCTATCGGACACGGCGAAGGTGGCGATCAGGTTTCACCACTAGGTAGGGCTGTTATCGGCGGACTAATCGCTTCGACTTTTGCAGTATTAATCATTCTACCGCTGGTATTTGCCTGGGTACAAGGAAAAGAAACCATAGAGTCGATTTCACTGGATCCGGAAGATGAAAAAAGCATACACTACATTAAAGGTTTAGAACACGAATAGACTGAGCCTTAGAACGCGAATAAACGCTTAATAAAAGACAACATGAGAACAAGAATATTTACCGCGGGACTTGCAATAACCAGCTTGGTTTTGTCCATCATAGGGCAGGGATGCGGCAACGCTGAAAATAAAGCTAAGCCGGTGAAAGAAATAAGGCCGGCGATAGCCACGTTTAAACTTGAAACTGGAAAGTTATCCACAGCGCTTCAATTACCTGGAGAGTTAAGCGCCTACCAACAGGTAGATCTCTATGCCAAAATAAGCAGCTTTGTGAAGTCACTGAATGCAGATATCGGTTCGCAGGTAAGCAAAGGACAGTTATTAATGACACTGGAAGCACCAGAAATGACCTCACAATTGGCTGCCGCGAAATCGAAATTAAAATCACAAGAGGCCATGTATACTGCCAGCAAGGCAAATTACGAGCGATTGTTTGAGACGAGTAAAACGCCTGGTACGATCTCCAAGAACGACCTGGATCAGGCAATTGCACGTAGGAATTCAGACGAGGCACAGCTGGAAGCTTCAAAAGCGGCGTATCAGGAAGTCGGCTCCATACGGAATTACCTGGAAATCCGAGCTCCGTTCAATGGAGTGATAACAGGACGTAACGTGAATTTAGGCGCATATGTTGGTCCAACAGGCAAGGGATCAGAATTGCCGCTTTTTACTTTGCAGGACCAGAAGAAGCTTCGCCTGGCCATTTCCATACCCGAAGTCTACACTGGTTACCTGAAAGATGGCCATGACATTTCTTTTACCGTGCGCTCCGTTCCAGGGCAAACTTTTACGGCAAAGGTAAAGCGACTTTCAGGAGCTCTTGATCTCCGTCTGCGGTCAGAACGCGTGGAAATGGATGTTCCGAACAAGGACAAAAAACTACTACCAGGCATGATCGCGGAGGTTAACATACCCTTGCCTGCAACAGCAAGCACCTTTGTCGTTTCCAAAAACGCAATCTTGGATACTAGCGAGGGCATCTACGTCATCAAGGTGGTAGAAGGAAAAGCATTGAGAGTACCTGTTAAAAAAGGTAGGGAAACGGATGATAAAGTTGAGATCTTCGGCCAACTAAATGCAGGCGATGAACTTGTAGCACAACCTACAGAGGATATGAAAGACGGTTCAACCATTAAATCATAGACGAAGCCAATAAGGCCTACTCCGGTTGCTGCTTGCCGTAGAGTCGTTCATTCTTTAAAATCAGAAAGACCAGAGGAGACATCAACGCGGTAACAAGCACACTGGCAAAGTAATAATCTGCTCCTTCTTTAACGTGTTCGAATTTCAGCATTCCCTGGTTATGCTGAAGGTTAGTTACCAACACATAAATATACATTATCGATGCATCCGTTCATTTCTCTCTTGGGGTTTCACGGCATTAAATTTATTAAAAACTTATAATCATATTTGTTGGCGTGAGGACTAACCGACCAACAATATAACTGAATGCTCAGACTGATAATAAACAAGTATAGAGTTTCCTTTCGGGGCTTAAGTCGGGAGACCTGGATTCTAAGCATGGTAATGCTGATAAACCGCTCTGGTTATATGGCCATCCCTTTTATGAGTTTGTATGTTACCCAAAGCCTGCATCAATCGGCCGAAAGCGCGGGTTTGCTTATTACCTTATTCGGTATTGGGTCTATTGTTGGTTCTTCTGCCGGAGGCAAGTTAACAGATATGTTCGGCTTCAGACCAGTTCAGATTGTATCATCCATCATTGGTGGATCGATGTTTATTCTGTTTTCTACCATTACACACTTCTATACCCTTTGCGTGCTCTCCGTTGTTATTAGCTTTTTCACTGAAGCATTCCGTCCGGCTAATTTCGCTGCCATTGCAACCTACGCTAAAGAAGGTTCGACAACACGCTCCTATTCCTTGAATCGACTTGCAACCAACTTGGGTTGGACGGTCGGAGTCAGTTTAGGCGGCATCATCGCATCTTATAACTATAAATTGCTGTTCATCGTTGATGGTGGCGTCAGTATTGTGGCCGGCATATGCATCTTTAGCTTACTTCCGAGTGCTCAAGTATCCGGAAGAAGACAAAAAGATGCAGTTCAAATGTCTGTCGCTAAACCCTGGCAGGATCGCTTTTTCGTGAAGTTTCTTATTTTAACAACAATCTTTAATACTTCTTTCTTCACAATGTTCCGGATAGCACCCTTATTCTTCAAAGAGAAATGGCACTTTGACGAGTTTGTCATTGGCATCATCCTGGCCCTGAATGGGATTGTAATTGCCGCCTTTGAGATGATTATGATTAGCAGCATCGAGAAGAAACGCGCTGGAATTTTTTACATCATCCTAGGTGTTATTTTGATTGCAATGTCCTACCTCTTCCTAACGCTTCCACTAAGTTTTCACCTGTTACTGGCCACACTGGCCATCCTCTTCTTTACTTTCGGAGAGATGCTTTCCATGCCTTTCATCAATACTTTTGTGATTAGCCGCAGTAATGAACACAACCGAGGATTGTATGCCGCAGGCTTTACCTTAAGCTGGTCGCTGGCACAAGTTATCGGCCCATCCGTCGGATTTCTAATCGCAGAGCGCTGTGGTTACAATACCCTTTGGGCAGGTATATCAATTGTTCTGTTCTTATGCGCGTTTGGATATTTCAAATTAAGCATGATCGAAAATAAGAGTTCTGTGCAAAGCACAATTTAGCTGAAATTTAAAGCTAAAATCACGGTTGCTGCAGAAAGTTAAAGCCAATTCGGCGGAACGTATAAATCCCACTTTGTAATAGAAATGCTACCTAAGAGAAGGTTATTCGGATTTTTTTTGCTTTTTACATCCTCTAAAAACCAGTCCAACTTGCCCATTTTGTGCAATTTTCAGAATTAATTTACCCACACGGTGAATTTTTTAAAAAAAATTAGAACACAAATAGGAGGTATTCGCCATTCTGCGTATATACCGCAATTCAGCAGTTAACATTGCACAAGATAATACAATAAGTGGCTATAGAACCGATTGAAGGCTGAATAGAGGGCGTTTAGGCGAATGTGATTACCGCAAATTTCCAACCAAATCCGCATAAATCCGCAGAAAAAACGAAAGTAAATCGGCACTTTAAACGCCAACATTCATGCCATTAAAAATAAAAAGCGTTAAATACTTAAGGTTGTTGCGTATTAATCCCAAACATTGCGTAATATTGCATAACAATAAAACATAATCATCCACTAATTATTTACACAATGACCAACTTTACTTTCAAAAAAACCACCATCAAAGTATTTGCTGTAGCATTAGCGCTTTTAGCCAGCAACCTGACCGCTTGTAAATCTACTGTAGACGAAGATTTAGTGCCGGCAAGTCAACCACAAGTAGCCGCTCAGGGTTCACAAATGACAACCTACAGCTCATCCGCCCTTAACTATGTGAGCAATGCTACATTAAAAGGTAGCTTTTCCATTCCAATCGGTATTGCTGTTGTTAAAGAGCTATTAGAAGATCCAATTTATGGAAGTATGGTTAGTAAGGAATTCAGTAGCCTAAGTTCGCAAAGCGACATGAAGTTCGGAAACTTACATCCTACACAGAACACCTGGACTTTTGCGAAAGCAGACGCTATTGTTGCCTTTGCTCAGAAGTACAACATGCGTGTTCATGGACATACCCTGATCTGGGCGAAAGACAGCGTTCAACCTAAATGGATCAAAGATTTTCAAGGTGACACTGCAGCATGGGATAATTTATTGAAGACCCACATTCAAACAGTTCTTGCACACTTCAAAGGAAAAGTAGCATCCTGGGACGTCATTAACGAACCTGTTGCAAGCAATGGCACATTGATAGACAACATTTGGATGCGTCATTTAGGTGTTGATTACATCTATAAAGCTTTCAAATATGCACAAGAAGCAGACCCAAGCATAAAATTATTTATAAACGATTACGGACAAGAGTTCGGCGGTAAGAAAATGACCGTGCTTTTAAACCTTGTTACTCAAGCTAAAGCCAAAGGCATCAGGATAGACGGATTCGGTTTCCAGGCGCACACAGTTTCCCGTATCGACCCAAAATTATTCTATAACAATTTCAAGCGTACTGCAGATGCAGGCCTACTGGTTCACCTTTCTGAAATAGATATCTCAGTAAGATACCAACAAGCTGCCACTTTCGCTCTAACAAACGAAATCGCAGATGCCCAGGCTGCAACATGGAAAGGAATTGTTAACGCGTATCTAACAGCAATACCTAAAGCTCAACAATGGGGTATCACAACTTGGGGATTAGGCGACAAGGACTCGTTCTTTAACAAGGGCTATCTAAATTGTGATCACGACTACCCGATGTTATTCGACAAAAATTACCAGCCAAAACCAGCTTACAAAGGAATGATCGAAGCAGGACT
>JAQBOT010000018.1 GCA_028287885.1 Pedobacter sp. | reverse complement strand
GTTTTGGTCTTTATGATCAATAACTTGACGTATCAATTCAACAGCTGGATTTGCTTTGTTTCGATAACGCGGACGTTTACCGGCAGTTACCACAACTTCGTTCAAGGAAGTTGCCTCTGGCTCAAGCTTAACCACAATGTCCTGCGTCTGACCTGTCTTAACAACTACCAACGAAGTTTTATAACCGACATAGCTGAATTGAAGTTCAGTAAGACCTAAAGACGTGCTGATCGTGAACTTCCCGTCTTCATCGCTCCTGGTAATAATGCTCGTACCTTTGAATAGAACAGTAACGTAAGGCATCGGATCCTTCTCCTTCGCATCCATTATAACACCAGTAATAATAGTATTCTGAGCAATTGCGTCAAGCGCAAACAAAGGCAATAAAAGGGTAAGAACGAATATTATTCGTTTAATGTTATCTGTTATCATTTTATAAACACAAATTTTTTCTGCATCAAATAGTTGTAAGGAACACCTATGAGACAGGAAACAATTATTTTAGAAATCACATAATTGCTTATATGAAAGAAGTGAGTAACTGAATAAACACCAGATGTGGTTATGACTAAATTTCCAAACCAAACTAAAAGATACTTACCAGCTTGGTTTCCCATCTTCCCTTCCGAAGAATCAAAAACCCAATTTCTCCCAATCATAAAATTAACGATCCCACCAACAATAGTACCTGTAGCACTTCCTGCGATAACGCCAAAGTTAAGAACCATCTTACAGACTAATGTGGTAAGAAAGTCAAGAAATGAGGCCATTGCTGAGGAGACTTGTGCTTTTAAAAAAGTGGCCACGTTAGTTAGAATTAAAACGTAAGAATAATTGTAATATTAAGTTGGCATAAACACCGGCAAGGATGTCATCAAACATAACACCCCAACCCCCCGGTAGTTTTTCCAATCGTCTAATGAATAAAGGTTTACCAATATCAAAGACCCGAAAGAGGACAAAGCCGAGTAAGATATTCATGGGCGTAACCGGAACCCACAATAGTGTAATGCACATACCGGCAACTTCATCTATAACAACCCGGTTATGATCTTTTCCCCAAATAGACTCCACAACGTTTCCTGACCAGATACCAAGTGCTATAATTGCAACGGTAACCACCAAAGCAGCATTAAAATTTCCAGTTCCGCCTACGCCTATATAATACCATACCAGGCAAGTAACAGCTGCAGCAGCAGTACCGGCACCTTTGCCGATGTAACCAATGCCAAGGCTTGTCGATGCGATTTTATGAAATAACATGCATTGAGAATAGGTGAAGTAGATTTACGATAACCACTTGTTATTTTTATACCAGAGAAGGGTTTCAGCTAAGCCACTTTCAAGGTTGTATTTAGGCAGAAACGCGAAATCGGTTTCAAGATGATTGATGTTACAGGCCCAATTTATAGCTGTTAGCTCAGCCATTTTCTCTTTGTTCAGCGCAGGGGTTTTACTGCTGCTGGCATACATTTTCTCCATTAAGGAAGCAATTGCGCCTACAGCTGCAACAGGCAGATGAAATTTAAAGGTCTTTTTATTTAGTACCTTCTTTGAATAATCTGCCAGTGCATATCGGTCATATTTGACACCATCAGAAACATTGTATGTCTTATTTACAAGATCGCTCTGTAACGAAGCAATCAGAACTGCAGCTAGATCCTTTACGTAAATAAAACTAAATTGCTGTTCAAACTTACCTATGTAAGGCTCCAGCCCCATATTTATGCTTTTAAAAAGAATGAAAATATCCTTTTCTCTTGGACCATATACAGCAGTTGGCCTGAATGTCAAAAGCGGCAAGTTTTTTATTGATCTGAGGTATTGTTCTGCCAGTAGCTTACTTTCGCCATAGCTGGTTACTGGATTCGGAGTAGTATCGTCTTCTATATTAGTTCCGACGTTTAAGGATGGACCAAGCGCCGCCAGGCTACTCACAAAAACAAACTTTTCTATTTTCGTCTCCGAAGCTGCCTGGGCAAGGTTTCTGGAATATTCGGCATTAATTAAATTGTATTCTTTTTTATTTTTCGCTTTGGTTGTCCCAGAAGCGTGTATAATGTAATCGTAATTATTTGTAGTGATATTAGCTTTCAACGCATCAACAGAATCATATTGCAAGTTGGTAAACGTTACATCAAGATTCTTCAAGTGGCTTACATCGCTGCTAGGTCGAACGGCTGCAAATACATCTAAGCCGGCCTCTAACGCTTCAACAATTAAATGATATCCAACAAAGCCGCTAGCTCCTGTAATTAACACCTTTTTCTTCATAAACAATTCAGCTACAGCTTTTGTATTTTGCGAAGCTGACTATATACTAACGTTAGCAGTAGGTACCTGTACTTCTTTAAATGCAGCATGGAGCTTTTCAACAGCTTCCTCAATCTGGGCAAAAGTATGTGTTGCCATTAGTGAAAATCTGATGAGTGATGAATTTGAAGGTACTGCTGGAGACACAACCGGATTAACAAATATTCCATTCTTGTGCAAGATATTCGTAATCAAAAAGGTTTTATCGTTATCCCTGATATAAACAGGTATGATTGGACTGTCAGTAGCGCCGATATCAAACCCAGCATCTAAAAGCAATTTCTTCGCATAGTTTGTGTTATCCCAAAGCTTATCAATGCGCTCTGGTTCAGATTCTATGATATCTAAAGCAGCAATCACACTGGCAACAGCCGAAGGAGGCATGCTTGCACTAAACATTAGAGAACGGGCTCTATGCTTAATGTATTCTATAGTTTCTTCAGTTCCCGCAATGAAACCCCCAAGCGAAGCTAAAGACTTGCTAAAGGTACCCATGATTAAATCTACCTTATCGGTCAAATTAAAATGAGAAGCT
>JAQBOT010000171.1 GCA_028287885.1 Pedobacter sp. | reverse complement strand
ATCTTTGAGAACGATGCTTCTGCCGGTACCTGCACCCTTATTCATGCAATGGGTGTATTTAATGCGCAGCTGATCTGTTTCTTTCGCCTTATTCAACTCCAGTATTCTTAAACTCAAGGGTTGGTTTACATACTGCTTCAGAATCAAATTGTTATTTAGGTAAATTTCGTAACTATCCAATCCCATTTTAGTTGTAAAGCCAAAAGCCAGGACGCACAGTGTAATCAGCGTAAACACCTTAGTAAACGCCTGATTGAATTTTCTCATTTCCATATTATTGATTTTAAATGAATTAATAAAGATTACATCACAAGATTAGGCTAAAAAACTATAAAGCAGAAAATTAGTAGACCAACTACCGGATTAGTAGACATTGGTTTATAATCATTAAATTCATCTACCATTTGCAAAGTCATCTACTATTTTCGCCGTTTGTCTATTAGATTTCGCGCGATAAATGCATTTTCCTTCTTTTAATTGAAAAACGTTATAATCGATTGAAATGGACTTTCTTGACAAACCCTTTAAGCTGCCGTTTTCAAAAGGTACTGTTTCAGTTAAGTACGCCATCATACATAGCATTTATTGGCTTTTGGTGACCGGCTTCTTCATTTTTGAGAAGAAATACCTGATTTATAAAGCAAGCATGCCCTACTTTGTAGCCTGCGTGACTGTTCGCATTGTGCTTCTTATCATAATCGCTTACCTCAATCTCCAATACTTCCTGCCTCAGTTCTTATTAAAGAAAAGATACTTCTCCTATTTCGCTGCTGTCATCGTTTCCGTGATCGGGTATTTAACTATGCAAAGCTTGTTTGATTTCTACTTGTATGGATATGTGATCGGACCAATGCGTAACAGCGATTTAACACAGGCGTTATCCTATAATTTCTTCAGCACACTCTGGTATTTAGGATTGATGCTTGCATTAAAATTAAGTTTAGACTGGTATGAACAGCAACTTACGATACAGAAGATCACGGTAGAAAAACTGAATGCAGAAGTCAAATTTCTTCGCGCCCAGGTGAATCCACACTTTTTGTTTAACATCTTGAATAACCTTTATGCATTGACCCTTAAGAAGTCTGAGCTTGCACCCGAAGTGGTTCTTAAACTATCAGAGATGATGGAGTACATGTTGTATGACACTACGGGCGAAAAGGTTTTGTTGGAGAAAGAAGTTTCCTACCTTAAGAATTACATTGAACTGGAACGACTCCGCTTTAGCGGGGAAGTCACCATCGAATTGATTGTTAATGCTGATCTAGACCGTCATTTAATTGCCCCCTTCCTACTGCTACCGCTTGTCGAAAACGCATTTAAACACGGATTGAGCAAGCAAACTAAACACAGCTGGTTGAGGATACACATTACACTAGAACAATCGACATTAACCGCTGTATTTGAAAATACCAAGCCATCCTCAGCGACCAATGCGGCTAAAGGCGGTATTGGCCTTGATAATTTAAGAAAACGCTTACAACTACTTTATCCAAACAAGCACCATCTTGAACTTGAAGACCGAAAAGATACCTATATAGCAAAATTGATAATTGAACTTTAAAGCCGTAAAATATAATGCTGAAAGTTGTTGTTGTAGACGATGAGCCTCTTGCTTTAGAAGTAATGAACGACTTCCTGAAAAGGTTAAATGATGTGCAATCTGTGTCGTTGTTTAGCAATGCAAAAGATGCTTTACACTATTTGGAAAATAGAGAGGTAGACGTATTGTTGCTGGATATTGAAATGCCAATTATGACTGGAATCGAATTCCTGAGACAACTGTCGGATCCACCGCTAACTATCTTCACAACAGCCTACCGCAACTACGCTTTTGAAGGCTTTGAACTTGGAGTAATTGATTTTTTATTGAAGCCGATCTCTTTTGAAAGATTCTCAGCTGCAATGAACAAGGTTAAAGAATTCTTATCCTTGAAGACACAAGGAACCCAGTTGGATCCAGCTGAGCTTGCCCCTGAGTTCATCTTTGTGAAAAGCGGAGTAAAGCGTATTAAACTCTATTTTGATCAGGTCACGCACATTCAAGGACTAAAAGACTATGCAATCATCCACACTCCTCAAGAGAAAATCGTGATCAAGGGTTCTGTTAAAATGGTACAGGAAATGTTTCCCCCGTCCCTTTTCATTAGGGTACATAAATCCTTCCTGGTCGCCAACAAGGAGATCAGGAGAATTGAACGGAATAGGATAATGATCGCTGGCTACCAAATACCAATTGGCAGAAACTATCGTGAAGAAGTTGAGAAACAAATAAAGCTATATTAATACATATTGAATAAGGTTCTTCCTCAGCAAACCACTAAACTTAAAATTTCACCGTTGGCGGTAAATATTTAGCAATTAGTTCCTCATAGTAGGGTTTTAATTCGGAGAGCACTGGCGCCTTCGGACTTTTAGAATACAGGTCGTATGGGTTAAACTTATCCACCCATTTAAACATTTCATGGTCATGTGCATTCAGCAAGTGGTCATAGGCATTCTCCCGGTGCTGCGAATAAAATGAATGATAACGGATCATGTATAATGCTTCCTCGGGAAGATAATCTTTGGTAAGGTGATACATATATTCATCGTGGCCCCAGGACATGTGAACATGATCCAGCCCGCAATTTTCTGTATACACACCCAGCCTCGTGTTAAATCTTTCATCTTTAGAGTCCGGATTCTCATCAAAGAATTCTGGGAATACGATCTTATCAGAGAACTGGCAACCTACAGGAAATGAATCGCCCACTACATTCCATTGCGGTTCTCCAAACAAGCACAAAACCTTACCCAGATCATGAATGAAGCCAGTCAACACAAACCAATCCGGATGACCGTCCGCGCGAATCGCTTCCGCAGTTTGAAGCAGGTGCTGCAACTGATCCAGAGATGTATCCGGGTCCGAGTCATCAATTAGTGTATTTAAATACTCCATTGCAGACCACCAGGGCATTTCCATTTGTTCAAACTTCAAATACTTTGCTTTCTTGGCTAAAACATTATCATAGGTCTGATAGGTATGATTAAGCCTATAGAACTCGCGAATCGGGTTATCCGTTGCTTTATCATAGGTTCTAAACGCCGCTTTGCCCTTAGCTGGTTCTGGGTAACGCTCTAAGACGTCATCTTCCCAAACTTCAAGGCTTGGCAATGGTGCCTGTTCTTCTTTACTTAGCTTTTTCATAACAGAGGGATGTTTATGTTCATAACAAATTACCAAAAGACAGTATAAATTGCAGCTAAAATGCCGATAATAACCATTGAAGCCACGGTAAAGGCTGGTGTTACCCGAAACATCTCCTTCTCAATCTTGAGCCCCTTCGGATTGTTCTTGCTCTCCGGATCTGTCAGACTGATCAGTATCATCAAAGCGATGATGATGCAGAACACCCAGGACATCCGGTTTAAAAATGGTATCGGTGCAATTGCTTCAGAGCTTAGTTCGGGCAAGAATTTAAATAATACGGACAATGGAATAGTAAGCAATGCGGCAGTTAATGCTGCTCTTGATGTTGTCCTTTTCCAGAAAAACCCGAGCAGGAATATGGCAAAAACCCCAGGAGATATAAATCCAACATACTCTTGTATAAATTGATAAACCTGGTCAAAACTCCGCAATGCGGGTGCCACAATTATGGCCAACAAAGAAGAAACAATCACTGCCCATCTTCCTACGCTTACCATCTTCTTCTCCGTAGCCTCGGGATGCATGAACTTCTTATAAATATCCAGCGTAAATATCGTCGCGATACTATTACACTTACCTGCTAGAGATGCGACAATTGCTGCAGTAAGCGCGGCAAATGCAAGCCCTTTTATACCTGTTGGCAATAGGTTCATCAAGACAGGGTAAGCATGATCGGGCTTTACATTGCCAGCGGCATCCACCATTTCGGAATGGAAATACCCCTTCTGAAATAAGACATAGACTGCTATACCGGGTATCACGACAATAACCGGTATCAGCAATTTAAGGAAGGCGGCAAAGAGTAATCCCGCGCGACCGGTTTTCAGATCGGCGCCCAGGGCACGTTGAACGATGTATTGATTACATCCCCAGTAATTCAGATTGTTAATCCACAAACCTCCAGCAAGAACAGCTATACCAGGCAGGTCGTTATAATATTTATCGCCCTTGTGAAAGATCATGTGAAAGTGGTCTGCCGACTGCTGTCTTAACAGCGGAAGCACGTCCAGTACGCCTTTTGCATGTAGTTTGTCTGAGGCAAGGTCTAAAGCCATATAACAGGTAACTAGCCCGCCAAGAACAAGTACCAAAACCTGGATTACGTCTGTGTAGCCGATTACTTTCATCCCTCCAAGGGTAATAATGGTCGAGAATATGGCCAGCCCCAGCACACAAACGTTAAAAGGTATGCCTGTAATCGTTTCTACTGCAAGGGCGCCGAGAAAGAATATGGAGGTTAGATTTACGAACACATATACAAGCAACCAGAAAACAGCCATTAAAGTGCTTACCGTATTGTTGTATCGGCCGGAAAGAAACTGGGGCATGGTATAAATGTGATTTTTCACATAAATAGGCAAGAAGAAAATGGCAACAATAATTAGTGTAGCGGCAGCCATCCATTCATAACTTGCAATGGCGAGGCCCATGGCAAATCCAGAACCAGACATGCCAATGAAATGCTCAGCAGAAATGTTTGAGGCAATGATTGAGGCTCCTATCGCCCACCAGGTTAAAGAACCTTCAGCTAAAAAGTAATCTTTTGTATCGGTACGCTTCTTCTTTTTACTTCGGTAAACCCAAAAGCCATAAGTTAGTATAACAACAAAGTAAATTAGAAAAACTACATAATCGTAAACGGAAAGATGATTCATGTACATATTACGCCACAGATGTTTCTGGATGGCGTACATTGCCATCATAATGCCCCGGCACAGAAACATAAGACTGTGCTTTATATCCTACTTCCGAGGTAAAATAACCAAGTAAGGTCAA
>JAQBOT010000168.1 GCA_028287885.1 Pedobacter sp. | reverse complement strand
CAAATAACTAAGTTTCTTCATATGGAATCGTATTTGTGTCTATTTTAATTTTTCGAGAAGGATTTCATTGACTTTTTGTGGATCAGCTTTGCCTTTTGCAAGCTTCATAACTTCACCAACGAATAATCCAAGCACTCCTTTTTTTCCTTTTTTATAGGCAAGCACCTGTGGCTGCAACTTATTTAAAACCTGGTCCGCGAAGTCAGCCAAGGCACTACTATCCTCTGTAATTAGTAAATTAAGCGACTGGGCAAGCTGAATAACAGGCAAGCTTGATCCCCTTTCAACCTTAGGCACAAGCCGCTGCATTGCAGCCTGCTGGTTGATTTTTTTGTCATCTACCATGTTGATTATCTCCGCAAGTTGTAGCGGACTGACGTTAAAATCAGCGATAGAAATTTGTTGTTCATTCAGCGAAGCACGTATTGGACCCGATAACCAATTGATCAGGCTTTTTGCGTTTTGCGTAGCGACACTGGCCTGCCTGAAGTATTCATAAAGGTCCATGTCTTCTGCAAAAATAGCAGCTTCTGAGCGATTGATGCCGTACTGAGCAGTAAGCTGCTGAACGATCTCTTGTGGAAGCACGGGCATGCAGGCTTTAATTGCCGCAAGCCATTCATTTGAGATTAGGATGGGTGGTAAATCAGGATCAGGAAAATAACGGTAGTCGTTGGCTTCTTCTTTACTTCGCATTGGGGATGTGCTGCCCTGATCTGCATCAAAGTTCAATGTACTTTGAATGATGGTTCCACCTTGGCTTACAAGCTCCTTCTGGCGGTTAAATTCAAACTCCATTGCCCTACGGACATTTCTTATGGAATTCAGGTTTTTAACTTCGCAGCGCGTTCCAAAAGTCGTGCTTCCCTGCTCACGAATAGAGATGTTGGCATCACAACGTAAGCTTCCCTCCTCCATGTTGCCATCACTTACATCAAGGTGGCGTACCAGCTGCCTGATTGCATTTAGCAACGCAGAAGCCTCCTCTGCAGAACGGATATCCGGTTCAGTTACAATTTCAATTAAAGGAACGCCAGCACGATTCAGATCAATAAATGAATATTCCTCACTCTGGTCATGCATGCTTTTACCCGCATCTTCTTCCAAATGAATCCTATTTATGCCGATCTGCTTTACATCGCCGTTACTTAAGGTAACATCAATAAACCCGTCCTTACAGATGGGCTGATTGTCTTGGGTGATCTGATATCCTTTAGGAAGGTCTGCATAGAAGTAGTTTTTTCTGTCGAAATAGTTTCTCTGATTGATGTGACAATTTAGGGCCAAGCCAATCCTTACGGCTTTCTCAATAACCTCTTTATTCAACTTGGGCAGCGCACCTGGCAAAGCCATCGTCACGGCAGAAATATGCGCGTTGGGCAATGCGCCAAACGCAGCACTATCGGAAGAGAAGATCTTTGTTGTCGTATTTAACTGCACATGGATCTCAAGTCCGGATACCAATTCAAATTGCTTAAAATCTGTATTCATTTGTTCAACAAAGATAACCAAATTACTAATATGGATCAGGGTACCTGTCATTTAAGATTGTGGCACAAACTTTGAATTTAAATAAACACACACAAATGTAAAACCTTATGAGAAAATTCTTGTTAATGGCCGCGATCGGTGTATCCGCATTGCTTGCCAGCCCGGCAAAAGCACAGGTTAGCGTAAATATTAATATCGGCTCCCAGCCAGAATGGGGCCCGAGCGGTTACAACCACGTCGACTACTATTACCTGCCAGAGATTGAGAGTTACTATTATGTGCCAACCAGAAAGTTCATTTATTACAGCAACAACCATTGGGTGCATGCAAATTACTTACCAGGCAGATATAGATCTTACGATCTAAGACGCGGACGTAAGGTCGTTATCAACTCAGATAGACCATACTTACAACACAGAAATTACAGATCACAATACAATAATGCCTCATACAGGCCAGAACGTCGCGTCGTTTACCGCGAATCGCCAAGAAATCACTACTATTCGGAAAGGAACAATCATAGGAACTACTCCAATAGAAATGACTCCAGGGGCTATGAGAGACGTGATGGCAACCACGGGGGAAGAGAAAAACATGGGCATGGTGGTAAGCACTAGTCTTTAATCATTCAAACAGAAAAAGGCACCTAAGGGTGCCTTTTTCTGTTTCTAGGGTATCTATTATGATTACTTGACGAATCGGCAATTAACTGATTAACGCTTCCGCCTTGTGCAGCACTGTAGATAAGCCATCTTTGTTCTTGCCGCCTGCGGTTGCATAAAAAGGTTGACCACCGCCACCACCTTCAATGTCCTTAGCCAATTCCCGAACGATGTTTGATGCATTTAGCTTTTTATCGCGGACAAGACTTTCCGAAAGCATTACAGTTATGCCGGGTTTATCATCAATAAATGTTGTAAACACGAGGAACATGTTATCTACCATATCAGCGATCGAATATGCCAGGTTCTTAACGGACTCAGCAGAAGGCAAGTCAACATGAGCAGCAATGAAGGTAACCCCTTTAATCGTTCTCATATGGTGCACGATCTTGTTTTTCAGGTTTGCGGCTTGCTCAACAATTCCTTTTTCTGCCTCTTTCTTGAGTTTAACGTTCTCTTCGAGCAATGCTGATACGGCGGCAACCACGTCTTTGTTTCCCTTAAGTAAGGTTCTTAATTCGTTCAGTTCGCGGTTTTGATCTAGTATAAAAGCTTCAGCTTTGTCTGCGGTAATTGCCTCAATACGCCTAACGCCTGCAGCTACGGCACTTTCCGCAATGATCTTGAAGTAACCAATCTGGCCCGTCGCCTGTACATGTGTTCCTCCGCACAACTCTTTAGAATAATGGTCATCGAAGGTTATTATGCGAACCAGGTCGCCATACTTTTCACCAAACAGCGCGGTAACGCCACTTGATATCGCCTCCTCATATGGAACATAGCGTTGTTCTTTAAGCGGTATGTTCTCACGAATTTTCTGATTAACAATATGTTCAACCTTGGCAAGATCCTCCTCGCTGATCTTTGCGAAGTGTGAGAAGTCAAAACGCAGGTAATCCGGATTAACCAGAGAGCCCTTTTGATTAACATGTGCTCCCAGTACTTTTTTCAAGGCCGCGTGCAATAGATGCGTTGCAGTATGGTTGTCCTGCGACAGCAATCGCTTTTCTTCGTCGATAACGGCCCAAAAAAGTCCATCAACATCCTCCGGCATAGAATCAGCATAATGTACAATTACACCATTTTCTTTCTTCGTGTCTGTAATATCAACGAAGAACATTCGGCTATGATCTTCCAGTCGGCCAGTATCTCCTACTTGACCGCCGCTTTCCGCGTAAAAAGGCGTTTTACTCAACACAATCTGGTACTGCTCCTTACCTTTGGCAATCACCTTGCGGTATTTGATAATTTCCGTTTCCGCTTCAAAATCATCATAACCTACAAACTCCACCTCGAGTTCTGGCTTCACCAATACCCAGTCGCCCGTATCTATAGCAGTAGCCGCCCTGGAACGCTCTTTTTGCTTAAGCAGCGCTTTATCGTATTCAGCCATATCAACGGTCCATCTTTTTTCTCTTGCCATGAGTTCAGTCAAATCGATAGGAAAACCATAGGTGTCGTTCAACTCAAATGCGAAGTCGCCTGAGATCACCATTTGGTCCTTCAATATGCTAAACACCCATGGGTCTTCAAATGCTTTTTCTGGCTCTATGGCGTTCTCTGACATTAAATACTCCGCCTGCTTTCTTGTATAATTTTCAAAGCGTTGGATACCGGTAGCTAAAGTTCTTAAGAAAGAAACCTCTTCTTCAAGCACCACTTTCTGAACAAAGTCTTTTTGTGCAGATAATTCGTCAAATACACCGACGAACTGTTCTGCAAGAACAGGAACCAATTGATTTAAGAAAGGTTCTTTAAGATCAAGGAAGGTGTATGCATAACGAACTGCACGACGTAAGATGCGGCGGATCACATACCCTGCCTTGTTGTTTGCAGGGAGTTGCCCATCGGCAATGACAAATGAGATCGCACGAATATGATCGGCCATAACACGCATGGCTATGTCGGTCTGTTCATCCTGACCATATACCTTTCCAGACTTCTCGGCGATAAATTGGATTAACGGCTGGAATATGTCGGTATCATAATTAGATTCTTTGTTCTGCAGCACGCGAACCAGACGTTCAAAGCCCATCCCGGTGTCAACGTGTTTGGCAGGTAAAGGCTGTAAAGAACCGTCCCTTAGACGGTTAAACTGCATGAATACGTTGTTCCAGATTTCAATCACTTGAGGATGATCCGCATTCACCAGTGACTTACCACTAAACTGGGCACGTTCATCGTCGGATCTGCAATCCACGTGAATCTCTGAACAAGGGCCACATGGACCCGTCTCACCCATTTCCCAAAAGTTGTCCTTCTTATTGCCAAGTATAATGCGCTCCTGAGGAACATACTTTAGCCAAATGTCAAAGGCCTCCTGATCTTTTGGAAGCCCTTCTTTCTCATCCCCTTCAAATACCGAAACAAACAATTTATCTTTCGGTATTTTATATACTTCCGTGAGTAACTCCCAGCTCCAGGCAATTGCTTCTTCTTTAAAATAATCACCAAAACTCCAGTTTCCCAGCATTTCGAACATGGTGTGGTGATAGGTATCAATTCCGACCTCTTCAAGGTCATTGTGCTTTCCAGAAACACGTAAACAACGTTGGGTATCGGCTACTCTGTTATACTTAATCGCGGCTTCCCCCAAAAATAGATCTTTAAACTGGTTCATACCTGCATTAGTGAACATCAGGGTCGGATCGTTCTTTACTACTATTGGTGCTGATGGAACGATGCGATGGTCTTTCGATTTGAAGAATTCTAAATACGCTGCTCTTATTTCTTTTGCTGTCATCTGTATGAGATAAGAAACAAAATTAAAATTTTATTACGGTATTCTACTAAAATCCCTTTACATTTGAACACTTTAAATAACTCGTATAATCGACTAATAATCAACACCAAACTATGCCTTATAAAGAGCGGGAAATCAATAAGATGTATTACACGATGGGCGAAGTAACGGAAATGTTTGGCGTTAACGCGTCGCAGATCCGCTTTTACGAAAAAGAGTTTGATGTATTGCAGCCTAAGAAAAATAAGAAAGGCAACCGGTTATTTACTCCAGAAGATATAGAGAATCTTAAGATCATCTTCCACCTGGTAGATGAAAAAGGCTTTACCCTTAAGGGAGCAAAAGAGCATCTGAAAAACAACTCCGGAGAGGTGAAAGAGAACCAGAAAATCATAGCGTCACTAGAGAAATTAAAAGATTTCCTTTTGAAGCTGAACGACGAGATTTAATCAATTTAAAATAAAGTTTTTTTACTAGGTTATTATATTATTGTTTGAAGTAATATGCTTCAAACATTCTCCGCGCTTTTATCTCTACGGATGGGCAGAAAGTCTGCATTGCTGCTATATTTTTTTTCCTTCAGCATTTGCGCAACCTACGGACAAGAAGCGGTATCTTCCGAAGATCAGTTGCTCCGGGATTTAATTGAAAGCATTGCACCTGACCTACCTGAGGATTACGACCTGTCTGAGCTTCTGGAAAATCTAATCTTCCTTCAAAAGCATCCAATTAACCTGAATAACACGAGTCCGGAAGCTCTTAAAGTGCTGGTATTCTTATCCCCCTTACAAATTAGCAACCTATTTAAGCACATCAAGACGAATGGTAAGCTACTTGAGACCCTTGAACTCCAGTCAATTGAAGGTTTCGATGTTGCCACTGTGCAGCGCACATTGCCATTCGTAAAGGTTACAGACTTCGATAAGGAACAACCTGGCTTGCATCAACTGTCAAGGTTGGCTGAGCAGCAGCTGATCATGCGATATGGGCAAACACTTCAAAAGCAGAAAGGATTCAATAACCTTCCAGGAAGCCGTTACGTTGGCTCAGCGGGGCGGCTGCTTGCAAAATATAAGTACAGCTACAAAGACATGATCTCTGCAAGCTTTGTTCTTGAAAAAGACGCCGGAGAGTACCTGTTTTCAGGACCGCAGCACAAAGGCTTCGACTTTATGTCTGGTAACATCAGCTTACAGAACTTAGGCATTCTGAAGA
>JAQBOT010000124.1 GCA_028287885.1 Pedobacter sp. | reverse complement strand
AAAGATAAACAAGACTCTTGAATTAATGGAGAGGCGACTCAAGCCGACGAATTGCAATTTGTTTCTATCTGTTCGAGCGCGTTACTGGAGCCGAAGAAAGTTAGGGTTGTTTTAGTTTGTGACCAAGGTGTAATATTGAACTTTCGCGGTGGCGAGGGAAACAGTGAATAGGGCATAAACAAAGAGAGACGCGTAATATCCACTACACGTCTCTTGTTCTCCTAATAGCAACTGAAGGATTGCATCAAATATAAGGTTTATCGCTCAGCATCCTTCTGTAAGTATCCCTTTTAGTATCCCCTCGGCTTATTAAGGCATAAAAAAAGCCTCTAGCGTATAGCTAAAGGCTGATTTAGTGTTAAACATGGCGGAGAGGGCGGGATTCGAACCCGCGGTACCGGTGCCAGTACGACAGTTTAGCAAACTGTTCCTTTCGGCCACTCAGGCACCTCTCCATATTGCTCAAAAGCTCCCTTTCGAGGTTGCAAATATAGTAATTCAATCAAGTTTGCGAAAAAAAATTACGCCATTTGAGGATAATCTATACGTACATGGTAGATGCTCATGAGCATTGTCTTGAATATCAGCTTGATAGTTTCCAGATCTTTTAATGTTAAATCGCAATTATCTAATTGTTTTTGTTCTAACTTATAATCTATGATCCGTTCCACCAGATTATTGATGTGTTGGGCATCTGGATTTTTCAAACTTCGTGATGCAGCTTCAACGGAATCCGCAAGCATAAGAACGCCTGTCTCCTTGGAAAAAGGAATCGGGCCTGGATAGCGGAAGATGTTCTCGTCAACAAATTTTTCTGGAGAGTTCTTTAGATAGTTTTGATAAAAGTAATCGACACGCGTATTTCCGTGGTGGGTCTTGATGAAGTCTATTACACTTTCCGGCAACTGGTATTTCCTTGCAAGTTCAAGTCCTTTGTGCACATGTTTGATAATGATCTGTGCACTTTGTTCGTAAGGGAGCTTGTCGTGCGGACTAACACCGGTATTGTTCTCAATAAAGTATTGTGGATTTTCTATTTTACCAATATCATGATACAGTGCGCCTGCACGAACCAGCAGCGAGTTCCCACCAATTTTAAAGATTGCAGCTTCTGCTAAGTTTGCCACTTGGAGGGAATGTTGGAAGGTTCCTGGTGCTTTAAACGCAAGCTCTCTAAGTAGTTTGTTGTTCGTATTGGTTAGTTCAATTAATGCAACGTCTGATGTTATACCAAAAACGCGTTCAAATGCATAAATAACTGGGTAGGCGACTAGAGACAGCAATACACTGACAATAAAAGGAGAGAAGTTAACCCATTCTATTTCACCGAATGAGCCTTCCCGCAATAATGAAATACTCAGAAAACAGATAAAATAGGCGGAGAGGATAAATAAAGCAGATAACAAAAGCTGCTCCCGTTTCACAAGATTGCGGATACTATATATGGCAACCATCCCTGCAGTAGTCTGGTAGACTACGAACTCAAAGCTATTTGGAACGAAGAACCCCGCAATAAGAATAACCAGCAAATGCAGGTACAAGGCCAGTCTTGTATCAAATAAAATCCTGATGATGATCGGGACAATACAAAAGGGTATGTAATATAAGCTTGGTAGGTTAATCTTTATCGCCCAGGTTAGTGCAAGCAACATCGATGTTATGACCAGTAAAATAAGCGACAATTGTCTATTATCGGAAAAGATGTCCTTACGGAACATATAAAGGAATACCATGAGCAGGGTAACGATGAAGCCCACCAGGATAAGCTGACCAGCGAAAACAAGCGTACTGTCGCCAATTGTTTTCGTCTGAACTTCATAGGTCTCTTTGAACGACTGCAGCTTCTGATAGGTTTCATCATCTACAACATTTCCCTTTGCTATAATTAATTCGCCTTTTTGAACCATTCCTCTGGTTGTCGACAGGCTGTTCAAGGTACTGTTCTGGACAATGACGGTCATCTTTTCATCGAAGATAATGTTCGGCTGCAGGTGGTCCTCAATGAGGCCCACAACCACATCCTTCATCCTGGGATCCGGAATGTTAAAGGTTTTTTTGAAATAATCAAGTGCCGATGAAACAGTGAACACATCTTGAGTGCTGACTTTTCGGGAAGCATTGTTATTCAGCAAAGAGAAGTCGTAGTATGGATTTTTCTTTTGATGCTTGGGATTAATTGCGATTATCCCCTTAAGGTAAATGGACTTGAGGAGGTTGAGCGACTGAGTTCGGATTTTGTCTTTCTCAGTATCCTTGAAGGCTCCAGATCTCCATTTAACCTCGAATTCATTTAGATACGCCTCTTCAACACTGTTTACAATATCTCCATTGTACCTGTAAAGCGGCAGTACGTTATTTAAAGCATCTTTTTTATCTGTTGCGACTTCGGGTTCAGTTTTTAAAATGGCGAAACTGAAGGGCGAGATCAGATCCTTGTTCATCCATACTTTCCCTTTTTCAAACTCATACCTGAACCGCGGTTGCTTCGGAAGAAAAAACGCGATAAACACCACGGTAAGCACCATCATCAGGTATTTGAAATTCGATGAATACTTCCGGTAAAGGACTTTATGAGAATTCTTTTTGATTTTCGCCAAAATGGTAGATGTTGATTTCCTTCAAAATTAACATATTATTGCTTAATACGTGATTTTAAAGGTATGTGGCCATTATCATACTAATTTAAAGTTTTTTATTCTTTTTTCAAAAAAGGACTACCATATCTATGGGGATTCTATATATTTGGAATAATACAGCAATTTACTAGTGTTGAGGAATTAAAAAGTTAATTTATGCAAAGTTTTCGAACCGAACTGGAGAATCCTGTTGTAGAGCAAGATATCATCGATCTGGAAAAAAAGATCCACGCATTTCGCGGTGGTGAGATTCATGAAGAGAAATTCAGAAGCCTACGTTTGGCGAGGGGAATATACGGCCAACGCCAGCCGGGTGTGCAAATGGTGCGGATAAAACTGCCATTTGGAAGGGTAACCTTCAAGCAACTTTTAAAGATCGCTGATGTCTCAGATGAATATGGCAGTGGGAATTTACACTTGACCACAAGGCAGGATATTCAGATACATTATGTGAGTCTGGATAGGACCCCGGAGCTTTGGGCTGCGTTGGAACGTGATGATATTACCTTAAGAGAAGCTTGTGGCAACACGGTTAGAAACGTCACGTCTTCTCCAGATGCTGGAATTAATCCGGAAGAACCTTTCGACGTGTCTCCATATGCCTATGCTACATTCAAGTATTTTCTGAGGAATCCGATATGCCAGGAAATGGGACGGAAGTTCAAGTTTTCCTTTTCGTCAAGTGATAGGGATACTGCATTTAGCTATATCCATGATCTTGGTTTTATTCCCAAAATCAACGAAAAGGGTGAGCGTGGATTCAAAGTGTTACTCGCCGGTGGCTTAGGCGCCCAGCCGTTTTTGGCTAGCGAGGTGCATGACTTCCTTCCTGAGGATCAGCTAATTCCATTTTCAGAATCCGTGTTACGTGTTTTTGACAGACATGGAGAGCGAAATAATAGAAATAAGGCCAGATTGAAGTATTTGGTGCAGAAGATAGGTTTGGATGAAGTCCTTTCCCTTGTTGCAGCAGAACGTGTGGCTAATAAGGTAAAAGAATTTAAGATTGATACAAGCGCAGTTGTTGTTCCGGTACTGCCAGCTGAAAGGGAGTTCCTTCCGATTGAGGAGGAAAAGACACTGCATTATACCCAATGGTACCTGACGAACGTGTTTGAGCAGAAACAAGCTGGTTTTTACGGGGTTTATGTTAAAGTTACTGTTGGTGATATTAAAACCGATCAGGCGCGTGCGTTTGTGGCTGCTATTCAAGATTTGGTTGCTGATGAGATCCGTGTCACACAGAATCAGGGCTTGCTGCTTAAGTTCGTGAGGAAAGAAGCTTTACCTACTTTGTACAAGAGCCTGAAGGCACTAAACCTTGCAGATGCCGGTTTTGATAGTCTTGCAGATATTACGACCTGCCCGGGAACAGATACATGTAATCTCGGCATTTCGAATAGTATGTCTCTCGCTGCTACATTGGAGCAGGTGATATATGATGAATATCCAGACATGATCTATGACAAAGACGTTAAAATAAAGATCAGTGGTTGCATGAACTCTTGTGGGCAGCATGGGCTGGCGCATATCGGTTTTCATGGTAGTTCGGTAAAAGCGAACGGAAAGGTTGTACCAGCAGTGCAGGTGATGATGGGTGGCGGAACAGTTGGTGATGGTGTTGGACGGGTTGCCGATCGGGTGATTAAAGTTCCTTCGAAACGCGCGACAAC